>JAPYOZ010000010.1 GCA_029941485.1 Gammaproteobacteria bacterium
TAGCTGTCAGGCACAACCCAATCTTGTTTTTTTAGGGTGATGGTTTCTGTATTGTGCGGCAGGCCGTAAAAATCAGCACCAAATATGGATGCAAAGCCTTCAAGTTTATCCAATGAATTTTGAGATTCAAACGCGCTCGCGTATAGCTCGATCGCACAATGTGCACTGAGAATACCGGCACAACCACAGCTTGATTCTTTATCCGTTTTTGCGTGTGGTGCTGAATCTGTACCCAAGAAAAACTTAGTATTGCCACTTGTGGCCGCAGACAACAGCGCTTTTTGGTGTGGGTTTTCTCGCTTTAAAATTGGCAAGCAAAAATAATGTGGCTTGATACCACCCACCAACATATCGTTACGATTTGCCAGCAAATGGTGCGGGGTTATCGTCGCAGCAATGTTTTCACCTGCAGACAAAACAAAATCAACGGCGTCTTTGGTGGTGATGTGCTCAAATACAATTTTCAATTCAGGAAAATCTTGAGCAACCTGGATCAATACCCGTTCAATAAAAACCGCTTCTCGGTCAAAGATATCAATCATCGGGTCGGTTACTTCGCCGTGCACCAACAAGGGCATGCCCAGATTTTGCATGGCTTCTAGAGCCGGATAAATATTGATGATATCGGTTACACCACTTTCAGAATTAGTGGTGACCCCAGCCGGATAAAGCTTGGCCGCCACGACTAAACCACCGTCAACAGCTGCTTGGATTTGTTCTGGCGTGGTGTTGTCTGTTAGGTATAAAACCATCAGCGGTGTGAAATTGGTGTCTGCTGGCAGGGCATTCATAATTTCTTGATGGTACTGCTGTGCTTGGCCAGCATCACTAACGGGTGGCGTTAAATTAGGCATGATAATGGCTCTGCCCATTTGTGCAGCGGTCATACCAATTATTGATTTTAGTGCTTCGCCCGATCGTACGTGCACATGCCAATCGTCCGGTCGAATTATTTCAAGCTGCATAGGTTGCCCCCAATACTCTCGGGCCTTTAGCGCCAGTAACTAAAGGCAAGCTTGAAGTCTTGCCTTCTAACGTTTGTTTAGCAAAAAACCCAAAAGCAGCTGCCTCAACGTAATCAACGTGTATGCCCAAATCGTTAGTAGTCATCATCTCGCTGTGTGGATTTAAGTAAGCCAAACGCTCAGCTAAAAACAAATTATGAACGCCACCGCCACACAAATAAACATCGGCCCCCTTGGGGATGTGTTTGCTAATACTCATGGCTGTTAATTCTACCAAAGTTCTTTGTACATCAGCATCGGTCTCATCGCCTGTTAAATAAGACTTCAGCCAATCTAGGTTGAAATATTCTGGCCCAGTGCTTTTGGGTGGGGTTTTTTGAAAATAATCATCAGCCAATAAAGTTTTTAACAAATGTTCGTCAACCAAACCTGAGCGTGCCCACACACCTTCCCTATCATAATCCACTTGTTTGGATCTTTTGATCCAGTTGTCTAGTAGGGTATTTGCAGGCCCTGTATCAAAGCCTATTACTGCGTCTGAGAAAACTTGCGTGATGTTAGCAATACCGCCTAAATTAATCACTACTCCGTCTTTACCATTTAGCAAATACTGATGATACATTGGTGTGAGTGGTGCGCCCTGACCAGAAGCAGCAACATCGCTCATACGAAAATCACTCACAACCGAAATATTTGTACGCTCAGCTATAATTGCACCGTGCCCAATTTGCATGGAGTATTTACCGCCTTGATGAAAAATGGTTTGCCCGTGCGAGCCAATTGCCTTAATGTCTGTGGCACGAGCATTTGCACCCACTAATAAGGCCTTTGTTGCATCGGAAAAAAATTGTGCCACTTGCACGTCAATGTTTGCTAAATTTTCTAAACTGGTTTGTTCGCTTTGAGTAAGCGTTCTCAGCTTCTGTTTAAGTTCTTCTGTATAAGGCAAGTAAGTTTGTGCTAACAGCTTGGTGGCACTTGCATCAATAATTACCGCATCAACACCGTCCAAACTAGTGCCTGACATTAGGCCAATATATAGGTTATCTTTTGCCATTAATAAAGTTAAAAAACATTATGCTTTGCCGTGACATTGTTTGTATTTTTTGCCCGACCCACAAGGACAAGGATCATTGCGTCCTACTTTTTCTTGCTCTCTTGTATAAGTTTGTTGCTGAACTGGATCCACTTCAGCACCATCAGTAGCTGTTGTGTCAACTTGCTCATTTTGTATCTGTTCGCCTGCACCACTGTGTGTCGCTTGCGCATCCTCATTATTTTGCTGCTTAACGTCATTAGCATTGGTGTCTTCATTGATGGCTACACTCGAAAGCGATTTAACAATTTCAATATTAATGGTGTCTAAAAGTGATTCAAACATAGCAAACGACTCACGTTTGTATTCTTGGGTTGGGTTTTTTTGTGCATAACCCCGTAAATTAACACTTTGACGTAAATAATCCATTGACGCTAGGTGGTCCTTCCAATAATGATCAAGTGTCTGCAACATGACTGCCTTCTCAAAACCTCGCATTGGCTCTGAGCCCACCATGTCTTCTTTATGATCACATATTGCGCTCAATCCGTGAATAATTCTATCCTCAAGCTCGTCGACATCAACTCCATCGTCTAGCCATTGCTGCAAAGGAAACTCTGCTGAATAATCCGATTTTAAAGCGTTATTAAGTCCTTCAACGTCCCAATCTTCTTCAGCTTGATCGGCAGAAATATAACCAACAAACAAATCTCCAATAACACTTTCCCTAATAGCGATAAAACGATCTCGCACATCATCAACACTCATAAGCTCGTCGCGTAATTGATAAATAACCTTTCTTTGGTCGTTAGCAACGTCATCATATTCCAGCAAGTGTTTGCGCGCATCGTAGTTCATGCCTTCTACTTTTTTCTGTGCGTTTTCAATGGCACGATTGACCATCTTATGTTCAATGGCTTCACCTTTTTCCATGCCTAATCGTTGCATCATGGCAGCCATTTTTTCACTGGCAAAAATACGCATTAAATTGTCTTCTAGCGATAAGTAAAAACGTGTTGAACCTACGTCGCCTTGGCGACCAGAACGACCACGCAATTGATTGTCTACCCGACGAGACTCGTTGCGCTCAGTGCCAACAATGTGCAAACCGCCGGCTTTAATTACCAATTCATGTTGTTTTTGCCATTCTTGTTTTTGAGTATCATCAGCATCTTCTTGTAATTTACCACCTAAAACAATGTCTGTACCACGTCCTGCCATGTTGGTGGCGATCGTTACAGACCTTATTGCGCCGGCATTGGCAATAATGGTTGCTTCTCTCTCGTGCTGTTTGGCGTTTAATACTTCGTGTTTAATTTTATTTTTATTAAGCAGGCTAGAAATCAACTCTGAGTTTTCAATAGTACTGGTGCCAACTAACACTGGTTGGCCTGTTTTTTGGCAGTTTGCTACGTCATTAGCAATGGCTTCAAACTTTTCTTCCGTGGTCAAATAAATTTGGTCCGACTTATCGTTACGTGCTGAAGGCTTGTTGGGCGGAACCATTACACATTCCAAGCCGTAAATGTCTTGAAATTCTACCGCTTCAGTGTCTGCCGTTCCTGTCATGCCTGAAAGGGTTGAATAAAGTCTAAAATAATTTTGAAAAGTAATGGAGGCGAGGGTCTGATTTTCTTTTTTAATACTAACCCCTTCTTTGGCCTCAATGGCTTGATGCAGACCCTCTGACCAACGACGACCCGGCATGGTCCTACCTGTAAATTCATCCACAATAACCACTTCATCATCTTGCACAATATAATGGTCGTCCTTGTGGAATAAAATATGAGCCCTAAGTGCTGAATTTAAATGTTGCATAAGCAAAATATTACTGGCATCGTACAAACTAGCACCTTCAGTTAATGCGCCTGCTTTAATCAACAACTGTTCCGCTTTTGCATGACCGTCATCAGTCAAAAAAACTTGCTTGTGTTTTTCATCAACCGTGTAGTCGCCTGCCACTTCAACCACAACCTCCTTGCCTTCACCGCTTTCAGTTTGCTTGGTAAAGTTAGGAATCATTTTATTAATTGCTTGATAAACAGCTGAATAGTCGTCCGCTGGGCCAGAAATAATAAGTGGCGTCCTGGCTTCATCGATCAAAATCGAGTCAACCTCATCAATAATGGCAAAATTAAGTTCGCGTTGTACTTTTTGTTCGGTGGTAAAAGCCATGTTATCTCGAAGATAATCAAAACCCAATTCGTTGTTGGTTGCATAAACAACGTCACAAGCATAGGCTGCTTGTTTCTCTTCCGGCGGCATACTGGAAACAACAACGCCAACACTTAAACCTAAAAAATTAAACACCTTGCCCATCCACTGCGCATCACGGGCTGCAAGATAATCGTTCACAGTAATCACATGCACGCCCTTACCATTAAGCGCATTAAGATAAGCGGTCAATGTTGCTACAAGAGTTTTTCCCTCTCCAGTGCCCATCTCAGCAATGTTGCCTGCATTAAGAACCATACCACCGATTAGCTGAACGTCATGATGCCTGAGACCTATGACTCTTTTACTTGCTTCTCTCGTCACAGCAAAAGCTTCTATCAACAAAGCATCGAGTGTTTCTTGTTTGTTAAGCCTGTCTTTAAAAAAATTTGTTTTTGCACTTAGCTCTTCATCGCTTAATGCTTGTAAACTAGATTCAAGATCATTAATTTGCTCAACGGTCTTATAAAGTTTCTTTATTAAACGATCATTGCGAGAACCAACAATTTTAGCAATGAATTTATTTATAATGCTCATTAGTAATTAGTTATGATAAAACGGTTTGTAAAAATAGGCTTATTTTCTCACATATGTCAAACAAAACAACAACAAACCTTGCTAATTTTTCCCCTAAAGGGAAGTTAGGTCAATTATTTGCCAAAGGAAGGGCTTATAATCACATCAACAGTCAGTTAGAAGAGTTGTTGCCCGACTCTTTAAAGGCGCTTTCTCTGTGCGTTGTTAACAATAACACCGCCACCTTTATCACTAACAATCAAGCCGTGGCTTTTCGCGCTCAAAAACAATGTTCTGAATTAGTTACTATTTTACAAAGGCTGGATGGCTTGTCACACATACAAGAAATAAGAATTAAGGTCGATTTTAAATAATATTAAAATAATTCTCTATTATTATAAAGCTTATATACATTATAATTATTGGGTTTTAAATTTCATATTTAAGCAATCTCTATTCAAACAATAAGGACTCTACACTAATGTCAGAACAAGAAATAGACCTAAAAAAAAGACGCTTCTTAACAAACGCAACTAGTGTTGTTGGTGCAGTAGGTGTTGGCTTTGTAGCGTGGCCATTTTTATCGTCATGGATGCCTTCAGCAAGAGCAAAGGCAGCCGGTGCACCTGTTGATGTTGATATTACTAAATTAGAAGCAGGACAGCTGGTTCGTGTACTTTGGAGAAAAAAACCCGTTTGGATTTTTAGGCGTGATGCCACTACCATTGCTAACTTAAAAACGTTAGACAGTGAGTTAGCAGACCCTAACAACGAAGAAAATCAACAGCCCGCTTACGCTAAAAATACGCATCGCTCAATCAAAGCAGAAGTGGCGGTTATTGTTGGTGTTTGTACACATTTAGGTTGTTCGCCGACTTATCGCCCAGAATTGGGTGCGGCCGATTTAGGTGGCGATTCTTGGAAAGGTGGTTTTTACTGCCCGTGTCACGGTTCGAAGTTTGACTTAGCCGGTCGTGTTTACGCAGGTGTTCCAGCACCAACTAATTTAATTATACCGCCGTATCATTTTGTATCTGATTCGTTGATTCGAATTGGTGTTGACCCAAAAGCATCTTAGGAGAAAACCATGGATAACAATAAAAACTGGATCGATCAAAGATTCCCACTAACCAAGGTTTGGAACGAGCACCTCGCTGAATATTACACACCTAGAAACTTCAATTTTTGGTACTTCTTTGGTTCACTGGCCATATTGGTATTGGTAATGCAGCTGATTACTGGTATTTTCTTAACCATGCACTTTAAGCCCGATTCTGCCAATGCCTTTGCATCCGTTGAATACATCATGCGTGATGTTGATTGGGGCTGGCTAATTCGCTACATGCACTCCACAGGAGCGTCAGCATTCTTTGTAGTAATTTATTTACACATGTATCGTGCGATGCTTTATGGCTCATACAAAGCGCCTCGTGAACTTATTTGGATACTAGGCATGGTGCTTTATATTGCGCTGATGGCCGAAGCCTTTATGGGCTACGTACTGCCTTGGGGGCAAATGTCTTACTGGGGAGCTCAGGTCATTATTTCATTGTTTGGCTCAGTGCCCGTTATTGGCCCGGACCTACTAACTTGGATTTTAGGCGACTACGCTGTCGGTGACCCAGCATTAAACCGCTTTTTCTCACTACACGTCATTGCTCTTCCATTAATCCTTGTTATTTTAGTGTTTTTGCACATTGTTGCCCTTCACACGGTTGGCTCTAACAACCCTGACGGCATTGAAATTAAAAAGAACAAAGACAAAAACGGAATTCCAAAAGACGGTATTCCTTTCCATCCGTACTACAGCGTTAAAGACATTGTTGGTGTGGTGGTGTTCTTAATGATATTCTCGGCTATACTGTTCTTCTCTCCGGCTTTAAACGGCTACTTCTTAGAGCATGCAAACTTTGTTGAAGCCAATCCACTAAAAACACCTGATCACATTGCACCGCTTTGGTACTTAACACCTTTCTACTCGGTATTAAGGGCGATTCCACCAATGTTTGGCTCTCAGTTCCCAGGTGTGGTAGGTATGTTTGCAGCCTTGCTTATTCTGATTGCTTTGCCGTGGCTAGACCGCTCTAAAGTAAAGTCAATTCGTTATCGCTCATGGCCTTACAAAATAGCCTTAGGCGTGTTTGTAGTTAGCTTTATAGTGCTTGGCTACTTAGGTATGCAACCAGTAACGCCTGTCAACGCATTTTTAGCACGCGTATTTACAGTAACCTACTTTGGTTTCTTTATTCTAATGCCTTGGTTTACTTCCGTCGGAAAAACCAAGGAAGTGCCAGCGAGGTTAACGGAGTAATATGATGAAAAAAATATTAAACACAGTAACGGCCACTTTAGTTGGTACAGTCATTTCATTCAACGTGTTTGCAGTAGCAAGTGTCGAGCTAGACCAAGCCAATACAGACATTACCGATAAAAAGTCTTTGCAAAATGGTGCAAGACTCTTTATGAACTATTGCGCCGGTTGTCATTCAATTAAATTTATGCGTTACAATCGAATTGGCAAAGACCTAGACATCGCTGATGAAGACATTGAGAAAAATTTTATTTTTGGCAATGAAAAAATAGGCTCTCCAATCACCTCTGCAATGTCTGTTGAAGGCGCGGCAAAGTGGTTTGGCACAACACCGCCAGACTTGTCGCTTGTTTCTCGCTCTAAAGGAGTAGATTGGATTTACACTTATTTGCGAGGCTTCTACAAAGACGAAGAGCGTATTTTTGGCGTCAATAATCACGTATTGGAAAATGCCTCTATGCCTGATGTTTTATGGTCGTTAAAGCAGAACAAATCTAGCGAAGCCTTTGATCAAGACGTTAGAGACATTACTAATTTCTTAGATTACGTTGGCGAGCCTGCTAAACTAATCAGGACTGAACTTGGCTACAAAGTACTTGGGTTTTTGTTTATTTTATTCATTCTTTCTTATTTACTGAAAAAAGAATATTGGAAAGATGTTAAATACGGCAAATGGCGCGCAAAAGACTAATTTCTGATACAATCTCGCTCAATCATTTAACAATGCTTTTTTTTAAAAATTTAAGAGTTGTTGTTTTTTAATTTTTAAGGACAAAAAAACCATTATGTTAATCAAACCTAATCCAGCATCAACTACCCTATACTCTTCTCCGCAAGAAATGGAATCACATGCAGTACGCTTTATCATGGCTGAAAAGAACATTGAAAGAGAAGTTATTAATTTAAAAATTAATGAAATGCCTGAAGAGATTTTAGAATTAAATCCGTGCCAAGCTCTCCCTACTTTGTTTGATCGTGGCATGGTGCTATACGACTTATCAGTCATTATGGAGTACTTGGACGATCGTTTTCCGTTCCCACCTTTACTGCCAATAGATCCAATTGAAAAGGCTGAAAAAAGATTATTAATTTTTAGATTTACTAGAGCTGAAAACTGCTGGTATGAACTGGTTAACACCATTGAAACTGGCAATAAAAAAACAGCCGATGAAGCCCGTAAAACCTTATCAAGCAACTTAATTGAGTTAATTCCTTTGTTTGCCTATCAAACTTATTTTAAAAGCGATGACATGAGTATTGTTGATGCTTGTTTGGCTCCAATTTTATGGCGTTTAAAAAAACTAAACATTGATTTAGGTGCGAAAAAAGCTAAACCGATTCATGATTACGCTAATCGATTATTCGCAAAAGACAGCTTTAAAGAAAGCTTGACTGACTGCGAAAAAGAATACAACTAACGCCTCGCTCACCAGTGGCTCCGGTAGCGCCCTATCTAATACGTGCCTATCATCAATGGATGGAAGACTCTGATCTCACTCCCCATGTTTTGGTGGATTGTACAAAAGAAGGGGTTGTGGTGCCCAAAACTTATATTCAACAAGGGAAAATCGTTCTAAACATTAGCACCAATGCAGCTAGCGATCTAGTTATTGACAACCAATCAATCTCATTTAAAGCCAGATTTAATAATAAATCTCAAGAAGTTTATGTACCCATAAATGCAGTTTTAAGCATCTATGCTGGAGAAAATGGCGAAGGCATGTTTTTTGAAAATGAAGAAGACTCTCAAGCAGAGCAAGATCCTAACAAGCCAAATTTAACCTTGTTGGATTAAAAGCCTAACTTTGTTGAAAAATTCAGCAACATTATTCCGATTGAAAGTCACAACAGAGGTATCTGTATATTGGGAAATTGCTTGTGCATTTTCCAAAGAGTTCGATTTGATTTGATTTAAAACAAGCATCAATACTTTTAGGTTTTGATCTTTAGCAGCTTGCAGACAAAGCAAGGCCTGATTAATGGCACCCAGCTCATCCTTAACCACCAACACCAAAGGAAGGTTTAAGGTTTTTGCTAAATCACTATTGAGCAACTGCTTGGCAATAGGGGAATACAAGCCACCCGCACCTTCAATGACAACAAAATCTTCGATATTAACGGGCTGTGATGCAACAACCAAATCGTCTAATGTAATATTAACACCCTGATCGTTACTTGCTTTTTCGCCACTAACACAAGCTTCAAATTGAAACTTGCAAACTTCTTCAATTTGTTCTGAGTGAGCACAAGCGTTATTTAATAAAGTCGCGTCTTTTGGTACTAAGCCTTGAGGTGTTTTTATACAGTCGCTTTCAATAGGCTTCCTGGCTACAACTCGATATCTAGAGTTGAGCGCTTGGATAATGTAATTGGCGACAAACGTTTTACCAACATCGGTGCCACTACCGCTAACAAACAATCCTTTCATGGTTAATAATTTTAACAGCAAAAATGTATAATACTACCCATGCATAACAACTTGAAAACCAAATTCTGTGGAATGTCATTAGACTCACCGATTGTTTTACTTTCTGGTTGTGTTGGGTTTGGCGAGGAATACACGCGCATTCAAGGTTTTTCTAACACTGATGTTGGTGCCATTTGCCTCAAAGGAACCACCTTAGAGCCTCGTCTTGGCAATATTCCACACAGAGTTACAGAAACCCCTAGCGGTATGATTAACGCCATTGGTTTGCAAAATCCGGGCACCGATGTGGTGATTAACGACATTATGCCAAACCTGGACAAAACTGAAACTCGATTTATTATTAACATTTCTGGCTCTTCAGTTGAAGAATACGGGGAAATCGCCAAACGTTTTGATGACACTGATATTGATGCTATTGAAATCAACATTTCCTGTCCGAACGTTAAAGAAGGCGGTGTTGCTTTTGGCAATGATCCTGACATGTCTTACCGTGTGGTTGAAATCTGCCGTAAAAACACCACCAAGGCGCTAATTACCAAACTCTCACCCAATCAAACTGACATTGCCCATAGTGCTCAACGCTGTATTGATGCAGGCACCGATGGTCTGGCCGTTATCAATACGCTAATGGGTATGGCCATTGATACCCAGTCTCGCACACCCATTATTGGCAACAACCAAGGCGGCTTGTCAGGCCCGGCTATTAAACCGATTGCACTATTAAAAGTACACCAAGTCTATCAGGTGAGTAAACACCACAATGTACCCATTATTGGTCAAGGGGGCATCACCACGGTTAATGATGCGCTAGAATTTATCATTGCTGGTAGTGCAACGGTTGGTATTGGCACTGCATTGTTTTACGACCCGCTGGTGTGCAATAAAATTAATGATGGCATTAGTCAATACCTAATTGACAACAAACTAAACAGCATTGACGATCTGGTTGGCACCTTAACGCTTAATTCAGCAATATCACAGTGTGACATCGATACAGATAAATAAATAAAACCCTTATGAATTCAGAATACAATGCTCAAGCCATTGAGCAGCAAGCACAACAATATTGGCTAGACAATCAATCTTTTGAAGTTGTTGAAGACAATGACAAAGAAAAATTTTATTGCCTATCGATGTTTCCCTACCCTTCGGGACGCCTACATATGGGCCATGTGCGCAACTACAGTATTGGCGATGTTATTTCTCGTTATCAAAAAATGCAGGGAAAAAACGTCATGCAACCGATTGGCTGGGATGCGTTTGGCCTACCGGCAGAAAACGCCGCCTTAAAAAACAAAGTCGCCCCCGCTAAATGGACCTATGAAAACATCAACTACATGAAAAACCAGTTGATTGAGTTAGGCTTTGGTTACGATTGGTCGCGTGAAATTGCCACCTGTCATCCAAAATACTATCGCTGGGAGCAGTGGCTTTTTGTTAAATTATTTGAAAAAGGCTTGGTTTATAAGAAAAATGCCATTGTTAATTGGGACCCGGTTGACCAAACCGTATTGGCCAACGAGCAAGTAATTGACGGGCGTGGTTGGCGCTCAGACGCACTGATTGAGAAAAAAGAAATATCGCAATGGTTTATGCGTATTACGGATTACGCAGACGAGCTACTCAGCTCGCTAGATGAGCTTGATGGTTGGCCAGAAGCGGTAAAAACCATGCAAAAAAATTGGATTGGAAAATCCGTTGGCCTGGAAATTGACTTCACTCGAAACGATAACGACGCACTCAGAGTCTACACCACACGCCCAGACACACTCATGGGTGTGACTTATTTAGCCGTTGCTGCCGAACACCCTTTAGCGCTCGAAGCAGGCAAAAATAATACAGCTGTACAGGTTTTTATTGAAGAATGCAAAACCATGGAGACCACAGAGGCCGCCATGGAAACCATGGAGAAGAAAGGTGTTGATTCTGGCTTAAAGTGTACGCACCCAATCACCGGCGAAGCCGTACCAATCTGGATCGCCAACTTTGTACTCATGGGCTATGGTACGGGTGCGGTCATGAGTGTGCCTGCACATGATGAACGTGACTACGATTTTGCTAAAAAATATGGCATTGAAATCAAACAAGTTATTAATGAAAAAGAGAGTGTCGATAAAAGTGCAACTACCACCAAAGGCATTCTGTTTAACTCAGGTGAGTTTGATGGAATGGATTTCAATAAAGCGTTTGAAGCGATTGCAGGCACATTAACCAACAATAACTTGGGCGAGAAAAAGACTAACTTCCGTTTGCGTGACTGGGGTGTTTCACGTCAACGTTACTGGGGCTGCCCAATTCCAATTGTCAATTGTCCAAACTGTGGCTCGGTTGCCGTACCAGAAGCTGACTTACCTATTAAGCTACCTGAGGATGTTGAGTTTGACGAGGCTGGCGGATCACCCATTAAAAAAATGCCAGAATTTTACGAAACTAGCTGCCCAAGCTGTGGCGGCAAGGCTGAACGTGAAACTGATACGTTTGATACTTTTTTTGAATCTTCTTGGTACTTTGCTCGTTACGCTAGCAAAGACAACGAAACAGCCATGCTTGATGATCGTGCTGATTATTGGTTGGCCAATGGTGGTGTTGATCAATACATTGGTGGCATCGAGCATGCCATTCTACACTTACTGTATGCGCGATTCTTTAACAAACTATTGCGTGATGAAGGTTTAATAAAATATAACGAGCCTTTTAAAAACTTACTAACACAAGGCATGGTGCTTAAAGATGGTACCAAAATGAGCAAGTCAAAAGGTAATACAGTTGACCCTCAAGAAATGATTGCCAAATACGGTGCCGATACGGTTCGTCTGTTTATTTTATTCGCCGCACCACCAACGCAGGACTTAGAATGGATTGACTCAGGCCTAGAGGGTTCACATCGATTTGTTAATAAAATTTATCGTCTAGTGGTTGGCTTTGTTGAAGACGCTAAATCAAACACGATTGGCAAGTTATCGACAAATAATCTCAACAAAGAACAAAAATCCATACGCCAAAAAACCCATCAAACACTAAATAAGATTACAGACGACATGTCACGCAGACACTCCTTTAACACGGCAATTGCCGCCTTAATGGAGCTCAGCAACACCTTGACTAAATTCACAGCTACTGACGAACAATCAATGGCAGTGCGTGCTGAATCTATTGGTATTATCCTTAAATCACTCAGCCCAATCACACCGCACATTTGCCATTACTTGTGGCGTGCACTGGGCAATGAAACTGCCATTATTAACGAAACCTGGCCAAGTGTTGACGAAGCAGCGCTAGCACAAGACGAGGTGCAAATCATTGTTCAGGTGAATGGTAAGTTGCGCGCAAAACTCATGTTGAGCGCTGACACGGACAAAACCCAAGTAGAAGCCCAAGCCTTAGCCGATGAAAATGTGGTTAAATTTACTGAAGGAAAAACCGTGGTTAAGGTAATTGTCGTGCCAAACAAACTGGTTAATATTGTTGTTAAGTAGCGCTTAAATCAGTACCGACAACCCTAAACCAATGGCTGCACAAGTAGCAATCACACTCATAATTCCAATTTTGAATCGAAACAAAGCAACAAAAGCTGCGGCGCCAATTAAGGTTGCGATCAAATCTAAATCACCACCGTTTGGCCACAAAACATTCTGAGCAAAGAACACCGCTAGATTAATAATAACACCAACTACTGCAGCAGTTACCGCTGAAAGTGGTGCGCTAAATTTAAGGTCTCCTCTAGTCGCCTCAACCCCCGGACCACCTAAAAAGATAAACAAAAACGATGGTAAGAAGGTAAACAAGGTGGCGACCGATGCACCGGCAAAACCCGCCAATAACAAAGCATCTGGGCCAAAAATTTCTTTCGTCCACGCACCCACAAAGCCCACAAACGCCACCACCATAATCAGCGGCCCTGGGGTGGTTTCACCCAGCGCCAAACCATCCATCATCTGTGTACTGGTTAACCAGGCGTATTGATCAACACCGCCCTGATAAATATAAGGCAATACCGCATAAGCACCGCCAAACGTTACCATGGCCGCTTTGGTGAAAAATTCACCCATGTCGTGTAACACCGGATCATTCAACAAACTCATAATCGACACACCAATAGCAACACCAACGAATGCAAAACCAATAAAACGAGACCATTTAAATTTAGCGTGATCAGGCACAGGTGTGTTGTCATCAATTAAAGCTGGGCCATAACTGTCTTTGCCATCGCCATGATGGGAACCCGTTGTAAAAGTTTCTGGTGAAAACTTAGCACCCAAAAACCCAACTAAAGCCGCACTTAACACAATATAAGGAAAAGGTACTTTTAGTGCAAATATCGCAATAAATGCCAACACTGAGAGCGCTCTTAACACATTGTTCGATAAAGCTTTAGAGCCAATACGATAAGCTGCAAATAAAACAATTGCCGTCACTGCCGGCTTAATGCCATACAAAATACCCGATACCGCACC
This sequence comes from Gammaproteobacteria bacterium, assembly GCA_029941485.1. GTDB lineage: Bacteria > Pseudomonadota > Gammaproteobacteria > PS1 > Pseudothioglobaceae > SUP05. The sequence continues at coordinate 13,925 of JAPYOZ010000010.1, forward strand.
AACATCACCATAGGTTAAATAAACCCAGGTCAGTGCGCTCAAAATAAACAAAGAGGGTAGTACAAACAGCACGCCAGCAACAACGCCACCTCTAACACCAAACATTAGCCAGCCAATATAAGTGGCTAGTTGTTGTGCTTCAGGGCCCGGCAATACCATGGTGTAATTAAGTGCGTGTAAAAATCGATGCTCAGAAATCCAGCGACGCTTTTCCACCAACTCTTGGTGCATCATCGATATTTGCCCAGCAGGACCACCAAAACTAATAAAGCCCAGCTTTAGCCAGTAAACAAAAAATTCTAAAAAACTGGGTGCTTTAGGTTGTTCTTGCATGGTTTTTCCTCAATAAAAAAACCTTGCCAACCTCTACAAACCGTCTGTAGAAATCAACAAGGTTAAAATAAACACAACTTACTTACTGGTCATTAGCCCGTCAATAATCGGTGTTAACATAATGTCCATTACATCCACCATAAAGCTGCCCTTGTATACCAATGTAGTGTCATTTTGTAAAAATGCCATTGCTTCTACAGGTAGTTGGTCGGCCACGGCTTGTAAATCAACATCGTCGATACGAACTGTTGTTACCACTAGAGAATCTTCTGGTGAAGGCACTGCTTGACCGCTAAATGGGTTAGAGGTGTCTACCAAAGGAATACGATGGAAATTAATGTGTGTGTTATCAAACTGCGGTGTAATAAATTCAACGTAATCTTGCATACGGTCTAGGATAATTTCAGTCACTTGCTCTGGCGTATAAGGACGCTCAGAAGTATCACGATGAATTTTTTGAATCCACTCAATATTAACCGCCGGCACCACGCCAACTAACAAGTCTACCTGACCCGCAACATCGGCATTATCAGTCTTTACACCACCATGAAGCCCCTCATAAAACATAATATCAGTGTCTGCTTCAATGTCTTCCCAAGGGGTAAACTGACCAGGATTAAGATCAGTACCTAAGCGAGCGTTGTGTTCAACCGCCTCTTCGTCTGAGTGAATGTAATAACGTTTTTGACCAGTACCATCTTCACCGTATTGCTTAAACAACGCTTCTAACTTATCAAAATGATTGGCGTTTTCTGCAAAGTGGGTTAGTACTTTACCTGCTGCTCGAGATTTACCCACCTCAATCTTCATATCAGCACGTTCAAATTTGTGGAAACTGTCGCCTTCTACCACACAAACATTGAGATTTTTCTGGTCGAAAATCTTCTCAAACGCTTTTTTTACGAAAGTTGTGCCAGCACCTGATGAGCCGGTAACTGAAACGACAGGGTGTTTAGTTGACATAATGTAACTCCTTGTTAAATATTAATGGTGTGTTAAAAATCTAGATTATCAACTGACAAAGCATTTTCTTCAATAAAGTTTCTTCTTGGCTCAACCTCATCACCCATTAAAGTTGAGAAAACTTCATCGGCTGTAATTGCATCTTCAATTTTAACCTTAAGCATAATTCTGTTTTCTGGATCCATGGTGGTTTCCCAAAGCTGTTCTGGATTCATCTCTCCTAGGCCTTTATAGCGCTGGAAGCTCTGACCTTTTTTAGCGTCATCAATTAAAAATTTAACCACTTGTGTAAAGTTTTTAACCTTAACTTCTTTGCCTTTTTTCTCAACGTAAGACTCATCGTTAATAACACTCTCAGTGGATTCTGAGAATTTTTTAATGGTTTGATAATCAGCCGAATCAAAGAAGGCTTGGCTCAAATGATCAACATCGGTATCAACACCATACACGGATAGTGTGTGTTCAATCTCTTTGGTTTTAATGTTAAAAACTACAGTGTGGTTTTGTGCTGGAGACAGGTCTTGCGCTAATAGCTGCTCCAACTGTTTGCACCAAGCTTTTACTTTTTTAACGTCTTTTAAGTTGCTAAGTGGTGTTGAGCTTGAAATAGCACGCAACAGAACTGAATTAAATTTCTTTGATAAACGCTCAATAATGGTGTTAATTTGATAATAATCCTTAACAGCAGATTCTAAGGCTATGCCTGAAATTGCTGGTGCCTCAGGATTGGAAAACAAGTGCGCTTCGTTGACAGCCTCTTGCAGCAAGTAATCACTCAATTCTTGATCGTCTTTTAAGTAACGCTCTTGCTTGCCTTTTTTAATTTTATACAAAGGAGGTTGTGCAATATACAGATAGCCGTTTTCCACCAATTCTGGCAGGTAACGATAAAAGAAAGTTAACAACAGTGTGCGAATATGCGCACCATCCACATCCGCATCGGTCATGATGACAATTTTGTGGTAACGAAGTTTTTCAATGTCGTATTCTTCTTTGCCGATACCGCAACCCAACGCAGTAATTAAAGTGCCCACTTCCTGAGAAGAAAGCATTTTTTCAAATCGAGCTTTTTCAACGTTTAAAATTTTACCCTTGAGTGGCAAAATAGCTTGCGTGCGTCGATCGCGTCCCTGTTTGGCAGAGCCACCTGCTGAATCACCCTCTACAAGGAATATTTCTGACTCAGCTGGATCTTTGGTTTGACAATCGCTCAATTTTCCCGGTAAGCCGGCGATATCAAGTGCCCCCTTACGACGGGTCATCTCTCTGGCTTTTCGCGCCGCATCACGTGCTCGTGAAGCGTCTAAAATCTTACCCACAATGATTTTTGCTTCATTTGGATTTTCTAATAAATACTCGCCTAGCTTTTCATTCAATGCAGACTCTACCGGTGCGCGAACTTCTGACGATACTAGCTTGTCTTTAGTTTGTGATGAGAATTTAGGATCGGGTACTTTGACTGAAACAATAGCGGTCAATCCCTCACGTGTGTCTTCACCCGTAATCGAAACCTTTTCTTTCTTGGCCATTCCCGAATTATCAATATAATTGTTTAATGTTCGAGTTAACGCACCTCTAAAACCAGCCAAATGCGCACCACCGTCTCGTTGAGGAATGTTATTAGTAAAGCAATAAATACTCTCTTGATAGGCATCACTCCATTGCAAGGCAGCGTCAATCACAATGTTATTACGCTCGACTGAAATGGTGATAATGTCATTATGAATTGGGTTTTTAGATTTGTTTAAATGTTCGACAAACGCCCTAATACCACCTTCGTATTTAAAAATATCTTTGCGTTCTGTTGATAACTCTTCAATTTCAATGTGAACACCTGAATTTAAAAATGATAATTCACGTACGCGATTGGCCAATGTATCGTATTTAAATTCAGTAATGGCAAACACGTCTGCACTGGGTTTAAAATGAATAACAGTGCCTTTGGCATCGGTTTTACCGGTAGCTTTCATTGGCTCAACAGGAACACCCATCTTGTAACTTTGCTCGTGAACTTCGCCATTGCGATACACGGTTAAATGCACAAATTCACTTAATGCATTAACAACGGACACACCCACACCGTGCAAACCGCCAGACACTTTATAAGAATCGTCGTCAAATTTACCGCCCGCATGAAGAATGGTCATTATCACTTCAGCAGCAGAAACACCCTCTTCAGGATGAATATCGACTGGAATACCTCGACCATCATCACTCACAGAAACTGAATTATCTTCATGGATGGTAATTTTAATTTTAGAACAATGGCCAGCTAACGCTTCGTCAATTGCGTTGTCAACCACTTCAAATACCATGTGATGCAAACCCGAGCCATCGTCAGTATCACCAATGTACATTCCTGGGCGCTTTCTAACGGCGTCAAGCCCTTTTAAAACTTTAATATTGGAGGCTTGATATTCTTGAGATTGATCTTGCGACATAGGCAGCTGAAAAAAATAAATTTATTATACCACGCAAACATTATTTCACACCTTTTCATCAAGGTTTTTTGTTATTATTTATCGGTGTTAATTTTGTTGTTTTTAAAGGAATAAAATAGATTTTGTTGTAATTTTACAACCGCTAATTTACTGATTTTATAATGCCATTATTAATCTCAAAAACAGTATTATCAACATGACTAACTAACGGTAAATGGTTACCAATATCAGTCATGAAGGTTTGTACATTTAAAGCGTTAAGATATTGCAAAATAGTATTGATTTTTTTACGATCCAATTCAGATGAAATATCGTCAATTAAAACTACTGGATTTACACCTTGATTGGTTAACATTAATACCTGAGTAAGCCAAAAAATAATAGAAAGGGTTTTTTGCTCCCCCCTTGATAAAAAACATTCGTTTTTATTATTTAATGAAAAATTAATACTGGCCTTATGGGGGCCGTAATTTAAATAATTAGCCTTTAATAAGGATTGAATATTTTTAGACAGATAACGGTAGATGCTTTGTTCGTCTAATTCATCAACTTCTTTTGGCCATCCAGAATAAAATTGATAATCAAAAGTATCAATTAAATCAAAGGACGTTAGTAATTGCTGTAAATCTTTCGATTTGGCTGTTTTTTTAAGTTGTTTAATGTACTCGACTCTGTTTTTATTAATTATTTTTGCTGTTTTTGCCAACTCTAAAAACCAAAAATCCAATTCATTAATTTTATTATTAAACAGTAAAACATTGATATTTTTTAAAATTTTATTGTACGATTTAAATGTTTTTAAAAATCCTAGTTCCACGTGAAACACCCCCCAATCTAAATAAGATCTTTTGTTTTTTGGAGTACCATTAACAACAAACCCTTTGTCAGGGGTAATGATTTGAATGGGTAATAATTGAGTCAGTTGACTGGTATTTTTAATCCGTTGTTGATCAATAAAAATTTTATTTTTATTTCTTGATTTTTCTAATTTAATTCTATGATTGTCAATTTGAGCATTGAGTTGAAAATCACTAAACTTGTAATGAATAACTTCGCTGATTGTTTTTGTTTTAAAGGATCGGTTATGGCCTAAATAATAAATTGCTTCGATTAGATTGGTTTTACCTTGTGCATTATCCGCTACAAATAAATTAATATTTTTAGAGGGCTCTATGTACTGATTTTTTAGATTGCGAAATTGATTGATGGATAGCTTATTAATAACAGCCATATTATTAAATCTAAATTCGTATTGGCATTACAACGTATTGATAAGTTTCGTTGTCATTAGTACTGGTTAGTAAGCATGCTTGATTTTCATTATTGGATACCACCATTTTAATTTCATTCGTGGTTATTTTTTCTAAAATAGAAATTAAATAATGAATATTAAAATTAATTTCTATCTCTTTATCAAAATTTTTAATACTTATTTGTGTTTTTGCTTGGCCCCTTTCAGAATGGGTAAAAATATTGAGTTGAGCATCTTTAAATGCTAATTTAACACTTTTTTTACGCTCTTCAACAAAAATTGAAGCTTGTTGTAAAGAATCTAAAAACTCTTGTTTATTAATAACAATGATATTTTCATAATCTTTTGGAATAACTTGCACATAGTTTGGAAAATTACCATCAATCAATCGACTGATAATTGTGGTGTTATCGCTGGCTAAATAAAAATAATTTTTAGACAGAAGAATATCCACTTCTTCGTATTCATTTTTGTTCAGTAACTTGGTTAGTTCAAGCACTGCTTTTCTTGGTAAGATAACTGTTTTTTTGATTGTTTGATTGTTTGATTGTTTGATCTCACCAATTGATAGACGATGTCCATCGGTAGCTACAACAACAATATTATCCTCATCTACTTCAAAATACAAACCATTTAAATAAGCTCTAATGTCTTGATTACCCATTGAAAAACTAGTATTTTCGATTAACTCTTTTAACTCGGTGCGATTAACTCTAATAACATCACCATCTTCAATTTTTGGTAATGAAGGAAAATCTTGATGATTAAAAGTATTAAGTTCAAAAGAATTTTTATTGGTTTTAATGTAAATTTTAGATTCTTCGATGATAAATTCAATGACGGTTGTTTCTGGTAATTTTCTAATAATGTCAATTAAATCTTTAGCATAAATTGTAAAGTTAACTTTTTCTTTAGAATTTATTTTTTGAGTTGCTTTGAGTTCAATTTCCATATCAGTTGCGGTTAGTGTTAACTGATTATTTTTTATTTGAACCAATACGTGTGAAAGTATAGGGAGTGTTTGTTTTTTTTCAACAACACCAATCACTGTTTGTAAAGGTTCTAATAGTTCTTTAACCGTGAGTTTTGTGTTCATCAAAAAATCCTTTATTAAATAGTTATTGTTATTATTAGTGGTGTTATTTTGTGTTGATAAGTAATTTTTTTCATTAAAAAACAGTTTGTTAAGTTGTTGATATCTTGTTAGTATTTTATGTAAAAAAATGTGGAAATGTTTATAATTTTTTTATCTTTATTGAGTTGTTAAAGTTATCAACAGTTAAATGGATAAGTGTTTGTGTATAACGTTTATAAGTTAGCTAATTTTAGTTTTATTAATTCGTAATCGTTCTTTATCTCTGCCTCTTCTACCATTCTTTTTTTGATTTTATCAACGGAGTGTAAAACCGTGGAATGATCTCTGTTTCCAAAATGTTTTCCAATTTTTTGTAAAGACAGTAGTGTTAGCTCATGGCTGATAAACATGGCCATTTGTCTGGCCAGTACCGTGTGTTGTTTTCGGCTTTTTGAGCTTAAATCTGATACCGTGATAGCGTAATGTTTGGCACTTTCTTTTTGAATGTCGTTAATGTCTATGTTTGTTATTTGAGGTTTAATTAAATCACCCAGTGCGCTTTCTATTATTTCTATAGAGATAAAAGAGTGGTTTGTTTTTGAAAAATCCACAAAAGCTTTGAGTTTAAGTAGTGCTCCCTCTAAGTCTCTTACGTTGGAAGTAATGTGCCCAGCAATAAACAGAGCGGTATCTTCAGTAAGATTAAGGTTAATTTTGCTGTTGTTGGCTTTTTTTAATAAAATGGCTGCTCGCATTTCTAGCTCTGGCGGGGTCAGGTGAATGACAAGTCCTTGAGAGAGTCTTGTTTTAAGGCGCTCTTCTAGAGTTTTAATTTTTTTAGGAGTTTGGTCACAAGTAAAAATAATTTGTTTTTTAGTGGTAAAAAGAAAGTTAAAAATATGAAAGAATTCCTCTTGTGATTTCTCTTTACCAGCAATCAAGTGAATGTCATCGACCAATAACAAATCAGCAGACTGATAATGGTTTTTAATGTCTTCAATGGTATTGTGTCTTAAGCTTGATGTGATATTTCTTACAAAGTCCATCAAAGGCACGTACATAATTTTTGCATTGGGATTTTTTTGTTGTGCAAGGTGTCCAGCAGCCTGCATAAGGTGGGTTTTTCCAAGACCAGAATCGCCGTAAATAAGAAAAGGGTTGTAAGGCGAAGACTTAATGTTTTCAGCAATTTGTCGGGTTGCACCGTAAGCCATTTGATTAGCATTGCCTAGTACCAAGTTATCAAAGATATAATCTGGTGACAGTGGCGTGTTGTGTCTCTTGAGCGCTAATTTTCCTGGTTTTGTTGTCGGTGATACACCTATGTAAACTTTAAGGTTTTTGCTGTGTTGTGCTATGGCTGTTTTAATCTCTTTCTTTAGATTGTTGTTAACGTAGTTAAGCACCGAGGTATTGGGCGCTAACAGCGATAAAGTAATTTCATCTTCAAGCGCTTTTAATGGTTGGATCCATAAAGTGAACACTTGTAAATCAACCGAATCTTTAAGTGTATGTAGGCATTTTGCCCAAGTTTTTGACATAAGGTTTTAAGTATTTAATCCTAATTGTAAAAACACAAAGCCAGCACTTATTTTTACAATTATATTGTGCGGTATTAGGATTGAGGTTTAATTTAAAATTAATAATGATATACTAAAGCTTTGGGTTGTGCACAAGGAGTTAAAAATGGGTTTTATTGAAAAATATTTTGAAAGACTTTTGTGGGGATCCCGCCATATGGTCTTAGCAGCAGTAATCGCTTCACTGTTGTTGTCGTTGCTTTTGTTTGTAATTACAGCCGTTGATGTAGGAGGGTTGTTGGCACATGCGCCCGATTATTTTGTGGCATCGACTGAAGAGAGAAAACTATTAAAAATAGAAATGGTGGCACACACAGTAGGTGCGATTGATGGATTTTTACTAGCAACCATTTTGCTAATTTTTTCACTGGGTCTGTACGAGTTATTTATTAGTGAAATTGATGAAGCTAAACACAGTGGGCAATCGTCCAAAGTGTTGGTAATTAATTCTTTAGACGATTTGAAATCAAAACTAGCCAAAGTGATTTTAATGATTCTGGTGGTAACTTTTTTCGAAGTGTCTTTATCCATGTCTTTTTCTAGCGCACTTGATTTGGTTTATTTTTCATTGGGCATATTGATGGTTTCATTGGCGCTTTATTTTGGCTCAAAGTCAAAGCACTGATTGATTTTTATAGCCAAATAGCGTAACATTGCCCAATTTTTACAGCGAATAATCATTATGCGTCAAACAATCGTTGCAGGCAACTGGAAAATGAACGCTTCAAAAGAAGCGGTTAACACACTTATTATGGGCATTCTTTCAGGCATGGCCGATGTTAAGTCAAAAGTAATCGTGTGCGCGCCTTATCCTTATCTATCGCAAGTAGAGGCATTAATTACTCATTCACAACTGCACTTAGGTGCACAAGACTTAAATGCAAATGTTTCAGGCGCTTTTACCGGTGAGGTGAGTGCAGACATGATTAAAGATTTTGGTGCACAGTATGTTATTATTGGCCATTCTGAGCGCAGAAGTTTGTACGGTGAGACGGACGACGTTGTTGCCCAAAAAGTACAGGTTGCATTGGATAATGACCTAACACCACTGTTTTGCATTGGTGAATTGTTAGAAGAAAGAGAATCTGGCAATACAGAAGCCGTGGTTTCGAGGCAAATTCAAGCAGTCATTGATCGTGTTGGTATTAAGGCATTTAAAAACATTATTGTTGCTTATGAGCCTGTTTGGGCAATTGGCACAGGCGTTACCGCAACACCACAACAAGCACAAGACACTCATGCATTTATTCGATCAATGTTGGCCAAGCACGATGGCGACATTGCACAATCCACCCCAATTCTGTACGGTGGTAGTATGAACCCAACCAACGCAGAAGAATTGATTGGTTGTGAGGACATTGATGGGGGGCTGATTGGTGGCGCATCACTAAAAAGCGAAGATTTTTTAAGAATCTGTAAGGCGGGTTAACCATGTCGTTTCAAGTTATTTTAATTGTCCATATTTTATTAGCGTTAGGTCTTGTTGCGCTTATCTTGATGCAACATGGAAAAGGTGCTGATGCAGGCGCGGCTTTTGGCGCTGGTTCTGCAGGTTCGGTATTTGGCGCGCGTGGCGCTAATTCTTTTTTATACAAACTAACGGCCGGCATGGCTGCCGGTTTCTTTTTAACCAGTTTAACGTTGGCTTACTTGGCCACCAATGAATCGGGCGTTAGTAACAACACGCAAAGCGTTATGGAGCAGGCGATCACTGTACCCATTGTCCCATCCGATGTTCCTATGATTGACGTACCACTGAGCGATATACCTAACTAAACTTTATTGCCGATGTGGCGGAATTGGTAGACGCGCTACCTTGAGGGGGTAGTGAGCTACGCTCGTGCCAGTTCGACTCTGGCCATCGGCACCATATTACTTGTGTAACACCTCGGAAACCCTTGTGGTATCAACGTTTAACTGTTTGATCACATTAGAGGGGTATGCCAAAGTGTTGCACATAAATACACCCTATCTCCACATAAGGGGTAGTACTTATTTGTTATTCAAGAAGAGTTCCACGGGACCTTCAAGAACGATATTCCACAAAGATAATGAAAATAGATAAGAGAAATTTTGATCTAAAACCGCTAGGTTATATTTTATTCATATTATCATGTATCGCTTGGATTTTAATTGTGTTATACCGAGAAATTCAAAAATATTTTTGCTACCTGCTTAGTAATTACTATTTATTTGTTGCAGATCTTTATAAGATAAGGTATATTCGAAAACAGTTTATAAAAACCTACCTTGTTGAAAGGGTTTTTATAAAC
>JAPYOZ010000011.1 GCA_029941485.1 Gammaproteobacteria bacterium
TTTTCTTGTCGTCGCTGATTTCATAATTAGGCTTGAAATTGTTTTCAATCTCAATGCCGTTTTTCTTAGCCATATCGCGAATATGACCAATACTGGACTTAACGGTATAGTCTTTACCTAGAAATTTTTCAATGGTTTTTGCTTTGGCAGGCGACTCAACAATGACAAGATTTGACATTATTGCAATGTGTGGTTGTCGTCAAGAAATACAATTGATTCTAACCATTGTGCTGAGATATCCTCATCAATACTGTTACCGAGTACCATCATTACAACCCATTTTAAATCATCCAAAGATAAATTAGAATCACCCAATGACATAATTTGTTCGATAATCATCTCGCGTTGATTAGCATCCAACTGACCCATGTTTTCCATGAACAATAAAAAACCACGAGATTTTGCATCCAACTTTAATTTTTCTGCATCACTGTAAATTCGCATACTGCTCGATTTAGCAGAAAACGGCTTAATGCGACCATCTTGTAAAGTGGCAATGTTCTCAAGCCAGCTTAGCGCCTTCTCAATGCGACTAGTGTCAAACCCAGCATCTGAAAGGTGTGCTTTTAACTCAATGTCATCAATCTCATGGGATGAATCGTGTTCTGATTCCTCGAAAAGATAGTCAAACATATAAGTTAAGACATCAAGAATATTATTTGTCATAAAAAACCTTATTTAGTTAATACATAAGTAGAGCCACTGGCTTTTGCAACCCTGTCTTCAAGCTCAAGCAAAAGCAACTCTTGAGTGATTACTTGGGGGTTTAATCCACTTTTTTCAACCATTTCATCAATCGTCATGGTGTCATAACTTAAGTATTTTAATAGCACAAAGGGTGGTTTGTCTACACTATTTGTACAATTAGGCACATCGAGTGGCGTAGTGAGTTGCCCTAAATCGAGTGGCAACTCCTCAATAATATCATCAATTGTATCTACTAATTTAGCGCCTTGTTTAATCAATTGATGGCACCCTTTTGACAAAGGGTTGTGTATTGAACTAGGAATTGCAAATACCTCTCTGCCTTGATCAACGGCTAATTTAGCGGTAATCATAGTGCCGCTTTTTATACTCGCCTCCACCACCAACGTACCCAAACTTAGGCCGCTAATAATGCGGTTTCGTCTAGGAAAATTATTAGCAATAGGAGAGGTGCCGATACAAAATTCTGAAACCAGCGCCCCTTTGAGTGATATTTGATGCGCTAATGATTTATGTTTGGCAGGGTATATTCGATCCAGCCCTGTACCACACACTGCAATGGTTTTACAATTAGCTTCCAAAGCGCCAATGTGGGCCTGAGCATCAATACCACTAGCCATGCCAGAAGTGATGATCAGCCCTCTATTAGATAGCTCTTTTGAAAACTGATAAGCATTCTGTTTACCACCCGGCGTAGGGTTGCGACTGCCCACAATAGCAAACTGTGGTTGAGACAAACAAGCAATGTTGCCTCTCACATAAATCACAGGCGGCGGGTCAGCAATGTTTTTGAGTTGTTGTGGATAACCTTCATCAATCAAAGTAATAATATGACAATCTTCTTTCTTGGCCCAATCAAGATCTGCCTGTATCGTTGAATAATCTTTTTGTTCTAGATAATCCAACGTCACTTGTTTGAACAGTCCAGACTCTTTACGCATAGACCTTGAAGCTAAAAACACCTGTTCAGGTGTTTCAAAATATTTGAGTACCTTATAAAAAGTACGGACACCTAGATGTGGCGCTCTCAGCAACAATAACCAATAAATTAAATCCATCTAAATTTACCCAATAAAAATTAGGGACTATTATGTCAGTTATTTGCAAGGTGTATTGCGACTTATGGTAAAATTGCAAGATTTTATTGACCGATATTCACTATGAAACAGAAAAGAACCTTCCAACCGAGTGTTATTAAGCGCAAACGCAAGCACGGTTTCAGATCAAGAATGAGCACTAAAGCAGGTCGTGCAATTATTAATGCACGCAGAAAAAAAGGGCGTAAGCGTTTAGCGGCTTAAACTTTAAGTGTCTCTACGGCTGACACGTGAAGCCAGAATCCTTAAAGCTTATGAATACGCCCATATTTTTAAAGGGGGAAAATTGGCCAAAGGACATTACTGGCAAGTAATTGCAAAACCCATTAATCAGTCTAGACCACGTTTAGGATTAGCAATTTCAAAAAAAGTGTATCGCTTGGCTGTTGACAGAAATCGACTAAAAAGAATAGCAAGAGAAGCCTTTAGACTTGAAAAAAATAATTTGAAAAACTGGGATTTTGTGGTGATGGCAAGAAAATCAAAACCAGCTAAAAACCTTGTTTTATCTACTGAACTCGTTAATTTATTTAAAAAATTAACAAAAAGTTAATGCGCTATTTATTACTCATTCCAATCAAATTATATCAATTGCTTATTAGTCCTGTTTTAGGTCCTAATTGCCGTTTTGACCCAACTTGCTCACAATATTCTTATGAAGCCATTAAAGAGCACGGTGCCTTTAAAGGACTAGGGTTAAGCATCAAGCGTATCGGTAAATGCCATCCTTGGCACGATGGCGGATTTGATCCTGTACCTAAAAAACATTCACATTAACCGACAAACTATACCCTTATGGACAATCAAAAATTCTTTCTCATTATTGCAATCTTTTTAAGTGTTTTCCTACTGTGGGACAAATGGGAAATTACTCACACAACCGATGCCAACGGCAATGTTATTAGCCAAACCAAGGTTGCTGACTTTGGCACACCAACACCAATACAACCAAAAAACCAAGATGTACCAAGCATTACCAGTAATAAGGTTGATACAAATTTACCAATTACGCCTGCAGTAAAACAACATCCATTTACCACAGTAAGTACTGATTTGCTTACAGTGCAGATCAACCACAAAGGTGGAACTATTCAAAATGCGTTTCTTAATGCTTATCCAGTAGAGATAGACAGTACTAACAAATTTCAACTACTCAGTGACAAAGCAGGTGAACTATTTCAAGCTCAAAGTGGCCTGCTACCACAAGGACAAATGCCGACGCACCACTCAATTTTTAGCTCTGATAATACCGACTACCAGTTAAGTGGTGAAACATTAACCGTGCCATTTAAATGGAAGGGAGATAACGGCATTGAAGTGGTGAAAAACTTCCACTTTAAAAGAGATAGTTACGTTGTCACGGTTGACTATATTGTTACCAACAATTCTAACAACGAACTCACCCTTACGAGCTACACACAACTTGTACGCAATGCCCTTGACCAATCCAACATGATGATGCCAACCTTTACTGGTGGCGCAAGATATGATGATCAAGACGTCTATGAAAAAATTGAATTTGATGATTTTAGCACTGAACCTAAAACAACTTCTAAGGGCGGGTGGATAGCAATGATTCAACATTACTTCTTTGCTGCTTGGATACCCGATTCAAATAACATTCACAGTTATTCGTCCAGTGTCCGTAATGGTAATTATTTGTTAACCACAGTCAACCCAAACGTCTCTATCGCTCCTGGCGCAACCGCCACATTGCCTAGTAACAACCTTTATATTGGCCCTAAAGAACAAGCTCGTATCGATAGTGTGGCACCAGGCCTAGACAAAACAGTTGACTACGGCGTATTGTTCATCATTGCCAAGCCCTTGTCTGAACTGCTCAACTGGATCTATTCATTTGTTCAATCTTGGGGTTACGCAATTATCATTCTAACCATATTGATCAAACTGGCCTTTTACAAGCTTAGTGAAAAATCTTATCGATCAATGGCCGGTATGCGCAAACTTTCACCAAGGCTGGCTAAATTAAAAGAAACTTATGGCGACGACAAACAAAAAATGGGTCAGAAAACCATGGAGCTTTACAAGAAGGAAAAAATTAACCCGGCATCTGGTTGCTTGCCTATTTTGGTTCAAATCCCTGTGTTTATCTCTCTTTATTGGGTACTATTAGAAATGGTTGAACTGCGTCAAACGCCGTTTTGGTACTTAACCGATTTATCCGCACAAGATCCGTACTATGTATTGCCAATTATTATGGGTGTGTCCATGTTTGTACAACAAAAACTCAATCCGCCACCGCCTGATCCAATGCAGGCAAAAATCATGATGTCACTACCTTTTGTCTTTACTATTTTCTTTTTATGGTTTCCATCAGGACTAGTACTTTATTGGGTAGTAAACAACATCTTGTCCATTACTCAACAATGGGTAATTAATAAACGCATTAATGGCTAACGTTCTTACCAAAAATGACGATTACCAACATTGGAGAGACAACAAACTAGCTAATGTTTTCACTCAATTAGAAGATTGCATTGTTGAGATTAAAAATCCCTTCGAGTTAAAAAACTCTGAAAAAAATAAAATTACTTCCCTGTGTAGACAAGGGAACTTTGCAATTTTTCATATTTCAAAACAAAATGATTATGCTGACGCAATCGTCAGTATTAATACTCAATTTGGTCTAGTCGATTTTGATCAACATTTGTACGTTCAGGACAAAGGGTTGGCTCACATTACTCAAATCGGCAATAAAAACCAAAGTGATTTTATACCTTACACAGACAAAGCAATCGGTTGGCATACAGATGGCTACTACAATTCAACAGAACAGCGCATTAGGGCGTTTTCTTTGTTTTGTGTAAGTCCTGCCTCTGAAGGTGGCAGTAATGAATGGATCGACCCACAAATGATTTATCTATTGCTGCGTGAAAATAATCCTGATGTTGCCAAAGCGCTTACCCACCCAAAAACCATGACCATTCCTGAACACAGAGTCAACAACATAGTTCGACGCGCTAAATCAACTGGGCCAATATTTTTTATCGACGAATCAAGTAATGCTCTTTATGTGCGATACACACAACGCAAAAAAAATATTGAATTTTTAGATTCAATTGAGATCAAACAAGCTGTTGAACATTTAGACGATCTACTAAATAAAAAGACTGATTATCATTTTCAACACTTAATGCAGGCCGGACAAGGCTTGTTATGTAACAATGTCTTGCACAAACGTAACAGCTTTATCGATGATAAAGACAATCCAAGACTGCTATTAAGAGGGCGTTACTTTAATCGAATCGAATAGGGATATAATGAGCTTATGATTAGCAATCACCTATTAGCGTCAGCCACACAGTCTCCATCGATTAATCATAACGATCGCCCTAACGATGAAATTTCTTTAGTTGTAATTCACAATATTTCTTTGCCACCAGGCGAGTTTAACAACCACTACATTGAACAGTTTTTTACCAACCAACTTGATTTTGGTGCACATCCTTACTTTAAAACCATTCAAGATTTACAAGTCTCTGCACACTTACTGATTAAACGTGATGGTTTAATTATTCAGTTTGTACCCTTTAATAAACGCGCTTGGCATGCAGGAAAATCTAGCTTTAATGGCAGAAATAACTGTAATGATTTTTCTATTGGCATTGAGCTGGAAGGAAGTGACAATCTTGCCTATGAAACGGTACAATATCAATCATTAAATAAAGTATTAAAAATACTCAAATCCAACTATCCAATCAAAGATATTGTTGGTCACAGTGATATTGCACCAGGGCGTAAAACCGATCCTGGTCAAGGTTTTGAATGGAGAAAAATAAATGAAACTACTCAATAAGTCATACCTAAGGGCAAAAGAAATTAAACTAATTATTTTTGATGTTGATGGTGTTTTAACAGACGGAGGCCTTTATTTTTCTGATGAGGGAATGGAGTTCAAACGCTTTCATTCACTTGATGGTCATGGCATTAAAATGGTTAAAGATTTTGGTATTGAACCAGCGGTTATTACTGCTAGAAATTCAACCAACGTTGAGCACCGCATGAAAAATTTAGGTATTGAATATTTTTATCAAGGACAAAGTGACAAGGTGGTTGCATTTAATGATCTATTAAAAAAACTTTCTCTCAATACTAATCAAGTGGCTTACATGGGTGACGATGTGATTGATTTACCAGTAATGATTAAAGTCGGTCTGCCGATCGCCGTGGCCAATGCACATGAACTGGTAAAAGAAAAATCTTGCATGGTAACCGAGAAAACTGGTGGCAATGGTGCAGTTAGAGAAATCTGTGATTTCCTACTTAAGGCGCAAGGCAAATACGATGAGGCCATGCAAGTCTATTTAGCATGACTGAATTTCAACAACAATGTTATCACACGCTTAAAACTAAAGTAACTGCTGGTCAGGTCATTACTTACGGCGGGTTAGCCAAGCTCATTAACCATCCTAGAGCTTATCGCGCTGTTGGTTCAGCCATGAATAAAAATCCATTCGCACCTGAAGTGCCCTGTCATCGAGTGGTTAAATCAAACGGAGAATTGGGTGGTTTTGCACAAGATATAAAGGTCAAGATAAAACGCCTTCAAAAAGAAGGCGTTCAGGTGGTCAATAATAAGATTGTTGACTTTAAAACTAAAGTCATAAAAATAACCTAAAGCTTTTTGCCTCGCATCTTAGAGAGCATTTGCAATTGCGCCATGGCTTCTGCTAATGCTGCTTGTGTTGTGCCCACATCATGACCATTGTCTGAATTAGCCATTGCTTCTTCAGCACGTTGCTTGGCTTCTAGCGCCTTATACTCGTCTAAATCATTTGCTCTAATAGCAGTATCAGAAAAAATAGTCACAACGTCTGGTTGTACCTCAACAATACCGCCCGACACATAAATAGACTCAATGCCTTTTTCTGTTTCTACCCTAACTTCACCTGGTTTTAAAACTGAAAGAAGTGCAACGTGTTTTGGGTAAATACCCAACTCACCTGTTGATGCAGGTGCAAACACACAATTCGCTTCACCAGAGTAAATTGACTCCGTTGCGCTAACAACATTGACGTGAATGGTTGACATTTATGCGTTCTCCGCCGCTTTTTCACGAATCTCATCAATAGAACCCGTCATGTAAAATGCTTGCTCTGGAAGGTCATCCAGCTCACCATCAAGAATGGCTTTAAAACCACTAATTGTGTCTTTCAAAGAAACGTATTTACCTGGTGCGCCGGTAAACACTTCTGCCACAAAGAATGGCTGAGACAAGAAACGTTGAATCTTACGGGCACGTGATACTGATTGCTTGTCTTCTTCAGATAATTCGTCCATACCTAGAATCGCAATAATGTCTTTTAACTCTTTATAACGCTGCAATACACCTTGCACGCCACGAGCAACATTGTAGTGCTCTTCACCAACGATTAATGGATCTAGCTGACGTGAAGTAGAATCCAGTGGATCTACCGCAGGGTAAATACCTAATTCTGCTACTTGACGTGATAGTACTACGGTTGCATCTAAATGCGCAAACGTTGTTGCTGGTGATGGGTCCGTTAAGTCGTCCGCAGGTACGTATACCGCTTGAATCGAAGTAATTGAACCTTTCTTAGTAGAAGTAATACGCTCTTGCAATGCACCCATTTCTGATGCTAGCGTTGGCTGGTAACCTACCGCAGAAGGCATACGACCTAATAGCGCCGATACTTCAGTACCCGCAAGCGTGTAACGATAAATGTTGTCAATGAATAACAATACATCACGGCCTTCGTCACGGAAGTACTCAGCCATCGTTAAACCTGTTAATGCAACACGTAACCTGTTTCCCGGTGGCTCATTCATCTGACCATATACCAGTGATACTTTGTCTAATACGTTTGATTCTTTCATTTCATGATAGAAATCGTTACCCTCACGAGTACGCTCACCAACACCGGCAAATACTGAGTAACCAGAGTGCTCAATCGCAATATTACGAATAAGCTCCATCATGTTGACGGTTTTACCAACACCGGCACCACCAAACAAGCCAACTTTACCACCCTTGGCAAACGGGCAAACTAGGTCAATTACCTTGATACCTGTTTCTAATAATTCAGCTGCAGGTGCTAATTCGTCGTAATTCGGAGCTGGACGGTGAATCGCCCAATTAGTTTCTTCGCCAATATCGCCTGCATTATCAATTGGTTCGCCGAGTACGTTCATAATACGGCCTAGTGTTTTAGTGCCTACTGGTACTTTAATTGGTTCGCCTGTATCTGATACTTCTAAACCTCGTTTTAAGCCTTCAGAGCCGCCCATTGCAATCGCACGAACTACATTGTCACCCAATTGCTGTTGAACCTCTAATGTTAAACCTGTTTCAGTAACGATTAGGGCGTTATAGATATTCGGAACACTGCCCGCTGGAAACTCAACGTCGATAACCGCGCCAATAATTTGTGTAATTTTTCCGTTGCTCATTTTGCTTTTTCCTCTTTTTAAAACTCTATTTTTTAAATTTACACCGCGGCAGCGCCGCTAACAATCTCAGAAATCTCTTGAGTAATTGCCGCCTGTCTCGCCTTGTTGTAAACCAACTCTAAATCTTTAACCATATCACCCGCATTATCCGTTGCACTCTTCATCGCAATCATGCGTGATGACTGCTCACAAGCAATATTTTCCACTAAACCTTGGTAAACCAAAGCTTCAATATATCTTACTAATAATGCGCTTAATGCTTCTTCAGCATCTGGCTCATAGATGTAATCCCAATAATGATCCATATCGTCAACTTCACCAGCAACTATTGGCACTAACTGCGTCACAGTTGGTGTTTGAGTCATGGTATTTTCAAACTTATTATAAGCCACTGATAATTGTTGAATCTCACCTTCATCATACGCATCTAACATGACTTTAACAGTGCCTAGCAAATCATCAAAGTGTGGTGCATCGCCCAAATCTGTTAAAACTGACTTAATATTTAAGCCTGAATTCTTAAAGAATGACGTTGCTTTTTTACCAATTGTACAAATATCCACTTCAATGCCTTTGGCTTGGTAATCAGTTACTTGCTTTAACAGGCTTCTAAATAAGTTGGTGTTTAAACCACCACATAAGCCTCTGTCACTAGAAATAATAATAATACCGATACGCTTAAGATCGCCGCCTTCTTTCATATAAGAATGTTCAAACTCAGAATGTGCGTAAGTCAAGTGTCCAATCACTTTAGATATTTTTTCAGAATAAGGGCGTGACGCCAGCATTCTATCTTGGGCTTTTTTCATCTTAGACGCTGCCACCATTTCCATGGCCGACGTGATCTTTTGAGTATTCTTAATACTCGCGATCTGTGTTCTAATTTCCTTGCCAGCTGCCATATTATCTATTTACCAAGTGTGGTTTGTCTTAAAGTCATCAATTGCGGCTTGTAATTCAGCTGCAATATCGTCGTTATAATCACCCGTTTTATTGATCTTAGTAATTAATGGCGCTTGATTTGCATTCATATAAGCAATCAATGCAGCCTCAAAATCAACCACTTTGTTAGCATCAATATCATCCAACGAGCCTGAATTAGCTGCAAACAATGAAGTTGCCATTTCTGCTACTGACATTGGTGCGTATTGATTTTGCTTCATCAACTCAGTCACACGTTGACCACGGTCAATCTGTGCTTTTGTTTCTTTATCAAGATCTGAAGCAAACTGTGCAAACGCCGCTAATTCACGATATTGTGCCAAGTCAAGACGAACACCACCACCAAGCTTCTTAATAATGTTGGTTTGTGCTGCACCACCTACTCGTGATACCGATAAACCTGCATTAATCGCTGGGCGAATACCGGCGTTAAATAAGTCTGTTTCTAAGAAAATCTGACCATCTGTAATAGAAATTACATTAGTTGGCACGAACGCTGATACGTCACCACCTTGTGTTTCAATAATTGGTAGTGCGGTTAATGAGCCTGTTTTGCCTTTAACTTCACCATTGGTTAACTGCTCTACATAGTCAGCATTTATGCGTGATGCACGCTCAAGTAAGCGCGAGTGTAAATAGAACACGTCACCTGGATAAGCTTCACGGCCTGGTGGACGCTTTAATAATAATGATACCTCACGGTAAGCCCAGGCTTGTTTAGTTAAATCATCATAAACAATCAAGGCATCTTCGCCACGATCACGAAAATACTCGGCCATCGCACAACCTGCGTAAGGCGCGATGTATTGTAGCGCTGCTGAATCAGAAGCACCGGCTGTAACCACAATGGTATTTTCCATTGCGCCGTGCTCTTCTAATTTACGCACAACGGCTGCTACTGAAGAATCTTTTTGACCGATAGCAACATACACACATTTAACGCCCGTGTCTTTTTGGTTGATAATCGCATCAACGGCAACGGCTGTTTTACCAGTTTGACGATCGCCAATAATTAGCTCACGCTGGCCACGGCCAATAGGTACCATCGCATCAATTGCTTTCACACCCGTTTGAATCGGCTCGTCAACACTTTGACGATCAATCACACCCGGAGCCATAACCTCTAATGGGCGTGCATCTTTAGTATCGATATCACCTTTACCATCAATTGGCTTACCTAGTGCGTTAACTACGCGACCTAACATCGCCTCACCAACTGGCACTTCCATCAAACGGTTGGTACATTTAACCGTATCGCCTTGTGAAATATGTAAATAATCACCTAGAATTACTGCACCGACTGAGTCTTGCTCTAAGTTCAACGCCATACCGAACGTGTTGCCCGGAAACTCTAGCATTTCACCAAACTGAACATCTGCTAATCCGTGAATACGAACAATGCCATCACTTACGCTGATTACTGTACCTTCGGTACGTGCTTCAGCTGCGAAGTCAAAGCCTTCTATTTGTTTTTTAATTAAATCACTAATCTCGCTTGCGTTTAATTGCATAACCCTTCCTCTTAATAAAATAAATTAATTGATTGACAAACGTGAACTCAGCTCATCTACTCGAGCCTTAATCGACAAGTCAATCACTTTGTCACCTTCTTTAATCACTACGCCACCTACTAGATTTTCATCTACTTCGGTGTCGATACTTACTGTTGTCTTGTATTTATCAGATAAATCACTCACAACTTGTTTCTCTTCAGCGGCACTTAGTTTATAAGCGCTAATCACATGAAATGCTTTGGCG
Source organism: Gammaproteobacteria bacterium (assembly GCA_029941485.1). Lineage (GTDB taxonomy): Bacteria > Pseudomonadota > Gammaproteobacteria > PS1 > Pseudothioglobaceae > SUP05. Next base: position 10,935 of record JAPYOZ010000011.1, read on the forward strand.
TCACTGCTAAGATTGTTCATTGTATCAAACAACTCAAGCATACTTGGTAATGCACTAATACGGCCATTGTCTAATAACAAAGCAACAAAAGACGTTTCTTCTTTGTTTAACGCTCTGCCTAAAATCGACTTAAACAATGCTACCATTGCCTGCGCTTTATTCTCATTAGTTGCGCCTGGCGAAGCAATAAATGCTTGCATATTTTCATCGTTGGCTAATTGTGCGCCCGCCTCTAATACACCCCGCCAGTCTGAATGCGACTTATTTTGCTCAGCAATTTCAAAAACTGCATTAGCGTAGGGCTTGGCGATGGTTGTTAATTCCACTGATAAATCCTATAGTGTTTGCGACAATTTGCCTAACATGTCTTTATGTACTTTAGCGTCTACCTCTTTGGCCAAAACCGAATTTACACCCTGCATAACTAAATCAGACACTTGGTCTTTTAGCTCATTGCGTGCACGATTGGCTTCTTGCTCAATCTCCGCTTGTGCGTGGGTTTTAATACGGCCTGCTTCTTGAGAGGCAACATCTTTAGCGTCTTCAACCATTGTTGAGGCTTGTCTGCCTGCATTAGCAATGATTTCAGCTGCTTGATCTTTAGACTGATTAAGCATCTCTTGCGCTTTTTGTTGTGCTTCTTTATGCTCTGACAAGCCGCGTTCTGCTGCAATCAAACCACTTTCAATGCGCTTTTTACGCTCGTCCATGGCAGCAACAATTGGTGGCCAAATAAACTTCATGCAGAACCATGTAAACATGGCGAACATGATTAACTGGCCAATCATCGTCAAATTAATATTCATAGCTTAAACCTTGTGCTTTTAAGTAAACAGTCTTTAACCGGCAACCGCAAATATGATGTACATTGAGATACCTACCGCAATCATTGGTACCGCATCTACTAGGCCCATTACGATGAACATTTGTGTTCTAAGCATTGGGATAAGTTCAGGCTGACGCGCTGCACCTTCTAAAAATCTTGCACCCAAGATACCAATACCAACTGCCGCACCCAGTGCGCCTAAACCCATTAAGATTGAACCTGCTAAAAATAATGTTGCTTGTACTTCTGTCATTTCTTACTCCTATTTATAAAAAAATTAATGCTCTTTCTGATGAGCCATATCCATATACACAATTACCAAAGTCATAAAGATAAAGGCTTGTAGTAATACGATTAAGATGTGGAAAATTGCCCATGGCAACGATAAGCTCCACTGAATCCAAAACGGCAATAAAGCGATGAGGATGAAGATCATCTCGCCGGCATACATATTACCAAATAAACGTAAGGCCAACGAAACTGGCTTAGCAATCAGGTTCACACCCTCTAAAAACAAATTAAATGGCAACATCATTTTACCAAACGGGTGGAACAAAAGCTCTCCTGCAAAACCGCCAGCGCCTTTTTCCTTAATACTGTAATAAATGATAAGAATAAATATACCAATCGACATGCCAAAGGTTGCATTCGGATCTGTGGTTGGCACGACTTTTAAATATTCTATACCTAACAAGCTGGCAAGATATGGCAGCCAATCAACCGGCACCAAGTCCATGGTATTCATCAGCACGATCCAAATAAAAGTGGTGAGTGCCAATGGTGCAACCATTGGGTTCTTACCATTAAATGAACCACGAACATTCTCGTCAATAAACTCAATAATGCTCTCAACAAAGTTTTGAATGCCTGTTGGTGTATCGGCGGTCATCTTTTGACCAACACGATAGAACAGTAATAGAAATAGTGTGCCCAAGATAAATGAAACGCCTAATGTATCTAAATGAAACGCCATAAAGCCCATTTCTTTAGCTTCTGCAGCAGAATGCGCCAATTCCCAAACGCCCGTGTCTGGGTTTTGACCATAGGTCAAGTTTTGTAAGTGGTGCTTAATATAGTCACCAGAAGCAATAAGTCCGTTTTCTGATGCCATTACTTTTGTAAAACCTTATCCATTAAAAAACCAATTAATCCTAAAATTAAACTAATAATGAGCGCTTCTGCATTTAACTCTAGGTAAAAATACCCCGCTAAAGTTAAGCCAACTACCATTGCCATACGCATTATCACGCTGTATGCCATCATCCCAACACTTGCTTGGACGCCCATTGTCGTTGTCTTTTGTTTGTTTGTATGCCGATTAACCAACCCCGTGTTCATCAAACTAATTAACCCCCCATAGACTGCAGAAAGCCCTGCACCCAGTGTGGAGAAATAAGCGATAGCCACCAATATGATGGTTAGTTGAATTTTTGGCAGCTTACTTTTCATTGCCAAAACCTCAATATCACAAACCCACAAAATTAAAAATTATACCGTCTGATCAATATAAATTAAAGGCGTTTTTACTGAAAAACTGGTTTTCTTAGTAGTATTAATAGGTAACGATATTCTTATGTATTTGACAACATGCACATCACTATCAATAATAACCTCTTTTGAAATGAATTAACTGAGGAGAAAATATGGCACATGTTGTCGTGATTGGCGCAAGCACAGGTGGGCTACCTTTTGCTTATGATGCTAAAAAAACACTGGGGAAAGAACACGAAGTTACGGTTATTTCTAACAACCCAAACTTTAACTTTATCCCGTCTAACCCTTGGGTAGCTGTAGGTTGGCGTTCTGAAGACGACATTAGTTTTGAGCTAGCACCGCGCCTTAAACGCAAAGGCATTAACCTTATTGTTGGTGAAGCTACTGAAATTAAACCAGATGACAATCAAGTGATGGTTGGCGATCAAGTAGTGGATTACGATTACTTGGTGTTGGCGACTGGCCCTAAGCTTGCCTTTGACGAAGTAGATGGTCTTGGCCCTGATGGGCACAGTGTTTCGATCTGTACAACAGCACATGCCAAAGTTGCCTCTAATGAATGGGAAGCATTCTGTAATAATGGCGGCGGCCCGATTGTGGTTGGCGCAGTGCAAGGCGCTTCGTGCTTTGGCCCAGCTTATGAATTTGCCTGCATTATGGATACCGACCTTAAAAAACGCGGTATTCGTGATAAATGTCCGATGACATTTGTCACCGCTGAGCCGTATATTGGTCATCTTGGCCTCGGTGGTGTTGGCGACTCAAAAGGTCTTTTAGAATCAGAATTTAGACAGCGACACATTAAATGGATTACCAACGCCAAGGTTGCTTCAATTGCTGCTGATAAAGTCATAGTAGAAGAAGTTAACGACGAAGGGGAAACCATTAAAACACATGAGGTTGAAACCAAATACACTATGTTCTTGCCTGCCTTTAAAGGCGTAGACACCGTGGCTAAGTTAGCTGATGTTGATGCGGGCTATGTTAACCCACGTGGTTTTGTAATGATCAACGATTACCAACAGTCGCCTGTCAAAGAAAACATTTTCTCGGTTGGTGTGAATATCGCCATTCCACCGGTTGAGCCAACACCAGTGATGTGTGGCACGCCAAAAACGGGCTACATGATCGAATCCATGGTAACGGCAGTTGTACACAACATCGAAGACATGATTGCTGGCAAGTCACCTTCCAATATTCCAACCTGGAATGCGGTCTGTATTGCTGATATGGGCGATACCGGTGCAGCATTTGTGGCCATGCCACAAATTCCACCAAGAAACGTAACCTGGGCGAAAAAAGGAAAGATAATGCACCTGGCTAAAATTGCGTTTGAGAAGTTCTTCATTCGCAACATGAAAACGGGGAACCCTGAACCTGCCTATCAAAAGTACATTTTCAAAATGTTAGGTATTGAGCGCTTAAAATCAAAATCATAACTAACAATAAAGGTTGTTGATTGCAGCCTTTTTTACGCACTTTTTGTAATCATTTCCGCCGCCGCTTTACGCGCTTTGTCACTAACAACAGTACCGCTTAAAATTCGCGCTATTTCTGATATTCTATCCGTATCCGACAACTGTTCTACCGTGGTTTGCGCGCCAATGTCTTTTTGTAATTTGCTTACCCTAAGATGCTGATGACCAAAAGAAGCCACTTGTGCTAAGTGGGTAATGCAGACCACTTGATAATGTTCGGACAGCTCTTTAAGCTTCTGTCCAACCACTTCAGCCACTGCACCACTAATGCCCACATCCACTTCATCAAAAATTAGTGTTGGCGTGTATTCACTGTCACTACTTACTACTGAGACTGCTAATGAAATACGCGATAATTCACCGCCAGAAGCTATTTTTTTTAGTGCCTTAAAATCTTGCCCCATATTGGTTTTAACCAAAAAATCCACCGTTTCAACGCCGTTGAAACTTACACCCCCAGTCTTAGGCGTTAAATCAACCATAAATTCACTGCCCGGCATTCCCAACACCTGCATTGAACGCGTCACTAAGTCGGACAACTCTTTGGCTTTCTTCGTTCTTGCCTTGGTTAGTTGTTGTGCAATTTTTTGATAATTATTTTCCAATTGAAACCGCTCGGTATTTAATCCATCAATGGTATTTGTACCGCTACCAATTTCGCTCAACTGTGCTTGTATTTTTTCTTGAATACTTAAAAGTTCCGGAATTTGGCAATTGTGTTTTCTGGCTAAATCGTGAAACTCGCTCAATCTTTCTTCTAACTCACTCGCACTTTGTTCATCGACCGATAAGCCGTTGAGATAATGAGTTAACTCATAAATACTTTCTTGAGTTTGAACTTGAGCACCTGACAACAATTCCACCACTTGAGTAAGCTTACCGTCCATCTCTAACGCTTGAGACAGCTCATGATTAAGACTTAACATTTGAGCATTAATCCCTGTGTCATTCTCCAGTTGTGCCAAGACACTGGATGTTTTTTCAATTAAAGTTGTGGCATTGGCACTGGTTTTAAAGTTCGATTCAATACTATCAAGTTCATCTTGTAACAGTACTGCATTTTCTAATTCTTTCAACTGATGGCCCAGCAGTTCTTGCTGTTGCAATCGAACATCTTGATTACTATTCAGTTCGTCAATCTGCATTGTCACTCTTTTATATTGCGTAACCAATTCATTAAGTTGGGTGCAAAGTTCGCTGGTATCAGCGTAGGCGTCTAACAATTGCCTCTGTTGATCGCTTCTGAGTAAAAGCTGATGCTCATTTTGACCGTGCATATCAATTAAAAGTTCGCCCACGCTTTTTACGATGGACAATGGAACACTTGTACCATTAACAAACGCTTTCGAACGACCATCACTACTGATAATTCGACGTAAAATACACTCACCTTCATCTTCTAACGATTGACTTTTAAGGTAATTCTGAATCTTTTGGTGATGCGCCACATCAAATGAGGCACTGACCTCGGCCTTATCCATACCATGACGCACCAAGGTAGAATCGCCACGCCCACCCAAGGCAAGATTAAGCGCTTGCAAGAGTATTGACTTGCCCGCACCGGTTTCGCCCGTTACCACGCTCATACCTTTTGCAAACGACAAATCCAGCCGTTCAACAACTGCTAAATTTTTAACCGATAATTGAGCTAACATCTCTACTTAAGACAGCTTACCGCCCCAATGCAGTTTGGAACGAATAATGTCAAAATAATCATAATCCTTCGGGTGCAGTAAATGAATAAAACTACCGTGTTGGCGTACACGAATATCATGTCCCGATACAATAGGAACTGAGGTCTGTCCATCAAAACTAACCGTTGCCCCTTCGTCCGACTCTTTCACTCGAACAACTACCTCGCTACCTCCCGGCACTAATAAAGGACGGTGACTCATGGTGTGCGGGCAAATTGACACTAAGCCAATCGCATTCACACCCGGATGCATGATCGGCCCACCACTAGAAAGTGCATAAGCCGTTGAGCCCGTTGGTGTGGTTACAATCAATCCATCGGCACGTTGATTATTTACAAGTTTATCGTCAATAAACACATCAAATTCAATCATTTTTAAGGTCTCTTTACGATGGACAACCACGTCATTAAGAGCTAAAAACTGATCAAGTACTTTGCCTTCTTGTTCTATTTGGCAAAACAACAAACAACGTTCTTCCTTGGTAAATTCACCTTTAAGCACCTGCTCCACTATCTCAATCATATTGGCCACTGAGACATCGGCCAAAAATCCAAGGCGTCCTAAGTTAACGCCCAAAATCGGAATGTTGTTATCAACAAAAGAGCGTGCTGTGTTAAGCAACGTACCATCGCCGCCCACCACAATAATTAGATCCGCTTGTTCAGCAATCTGCTCCGCTTCTGTAACAACGCCAACGCCTTGATCTTCAAGAAAAGCACTGAGCTCTCGCGCTGTATTGTCACTAACAGAATCTTGCGGTTTGGTAATAACGCCAATGGTATTAAACATAGTTAATTTATTACTGTTGATTTATTTAAAATAGCCCTTATATAACGAATACAAATATACATGAATTGGACAACAAAATGACAAAAAAGAAGGCGAAGGGTAAAGACACAAAAAAACCCGAAGACAAAAACGTCAAGAAACAAACGGAAGAAACACAAGAGGATGACTTACAGTCACAATTAGAAGAGGCCCAACAATCCGCCAAAGACAATTGGGATAAAGTGCTTCGCGCCCAAGCCGAGATGGAAAATCTCAAACGCCGCAATGCTAAAGACCTTGAAAACGCACACAAATTTGCACTCGATGGTTTTGTTAAAGCATTGCTTGAAGTCAAAGATTCCCTATCCATGGGCCTTAAAATTGCCAACGAAGAAAAAGCCACCATTGAACACATCATTGAAGGCTTAGAAATGACCGACAAAGTTTTTCTCTCTACCTTAGAAAAATTTGGCGTGGAAATGATTAGCCCCACGAATCAGACTTTTAATCCAGAATTTCATGAAGCCGTCACCATGGTGCCAATGCCCGACAAAGAATCAAATTCAGTCTTAGAAGTAGTGCAAACTGGTTTTACCCTTAATGGTCGTTTAGTGCGTCCGGCCATGGTGGTGGTGGTTCAGTAAATCTTTCTCTAAAATTTAACTGAAAAATTCAGGAATTATTGAAATCAGACTTCAAAATCATAAAAATCGGTAATAACAGTAAAATCAACAAACTTACTTTCAGTTAAAAACAGCTAAAACTCGTTTTTTTGCGAAAATCATCCATTTGATGCGGATAAATTCATAATTTTGCATGGCGTAAACACGTAATCAATACGAAATAGGCAATGTCTATTTCATTTGAATAGTAACGATTAAAAATTTCGGAAATTTTGACAATTAACCCATTGTCCTTATGGATGTTTGTTTTTAGAGGTTACATGACATATAATAAAGATTTGACTCTAGGTGTAACAAGAAAATACACTTGGAACATCAACTCTTGGGAGAGACTTGAAACGCTTATTATTACCATTATTCTTACTATTATTTTCTGTTTTCGCACAAGCAGAAAATGATCTACTACCTGCTGACGAAGCCTTTAGCTTTAAAGCCAAAGTGGTTAACGATGAAATTTTGCTTACTTGGGACATTGCTCAAGGCTACTACCTTTATAAAGAAAAAATTAAAATTTCTTCGAACTATTCCAAACAGTTGGGCATAGCAAAATTCCCCGAAGCTAAAATAAAAAACGATGAATTTTTTGGCAAAATTGGTGTTTATCGTAACAACGCCATAGTTGCCATCCCTGTTCTAGAAGGTGATGCGAAATCCATTTTATTAACCATCACTTATCAAGGCTGTGCTGATCTGGGTGTGTGCTACCCACCCATTACTAAATCAGTAGCGCTAGACATCAGCAATATTAATAGTCCGTCATTGGTTGATAGTGCACTAGGGATACTGTCCAAAGCTAAAACCAGCGCTCAATCGGCAGTTGAAAAAATTAACCCAATCTCCGATGAGCCTCTTCCTGCTGATGAAGCTTTTGGTTTTTCTGTTGTTGCTACTGATGCCAATACACTACTAGCAAGTTGGAACGTTCATCCTGAGTACTATCTGTACCACGATAAATTTTTTATTGATGCCAAGGGCGCTGAGATTGGCAACGTACCCTTTCCAAAAGGCAAGATTAAAGACGATGCGTTGTTTGGAGAAGTTCAAGTACATAAAGGCACATTAAGCATTGAGGTGCCACTTAAAAACATAACCTCACAACCCATTACTTTTACTGCCAAATATCAAGGTTGCTGGGAAGGGGGTATTTGCTATCCGCCACAAGAAAAAAGTGTAGAAATCATACTGCCCATACAGGGCGCTAAAGTGGACACTATTGCCCCCCCTGTCCTCAAGACCAACAATACGGTAGTAAGTCCATCCACTCAAGCCACTGCAACTGTCGACCTTAATGAAACCGATCAAATTGCAGCACTGCTGCAACAAGACAATATCTTCTTAATACTGGCTAGTTTTTTTGGTTTTGGTTTGTTACTTTCACTAACCCCTTGTGTCTTCCCAATGATCCCAATTTTATCGGGCATTATTGTTGGTCAAAAAGGTGAGGTCTCTACGCAAAAAGCGTTGATTATGTCGATTGTATTTGTACTTGCCATGAGCGTAACGTATTCTGTTGCGGGTGTACTAGCAGGCTACTTTGGTGAAAACTTACAAATACTGTTCCAAACACCTTGGGTATTAGTGGTCTTTAGTTTGGTTTTTGTGGCTTTGGCGTTTTCAATGTTTGGCTATTATGAGATTCAACTGCCTGCTAGTTTGCAAGGCAAGATTGCCAGAATTAGCAACAAACAAGAAGGTGGGCACTTAATCAGTGTTGCCATTATGGGTTTCTTATCCGCTCTAATTGTTGGACCTTGTGTCGCGCCACCATTGGCAGGTGCACTCATCTATATTGGCCAAACCGGTGATGCCCTACTTGGTGGTGTGTCGCTATTTGTAATGAGTCTAGGCATGGGCGCACCACTGTTAGCGATAGGCGCCGGTGTGAGTAAATTACCTAAAGCTGGTGGCTGGATGGACAACGTCAAATACGTCTTTGGTATCTTAATGTTAGCCGTGGCTATTTGGTTGCTTGATCGCATTATTTCACCGGTCGTATCACTCGCACTGTGGGCAACGCTGTTTAGCTTCTCACCAATTGCGATGGGTGTTCTTAATTCAATCACCAACACACCAACACCGTGGCAACGCATATTTAAGAGTATCGGGCTATTGGTATTGGCCTACGGTATTTTACTTTGGGGTTTAGTGGCTCGTGGCGGTGGCGACATGTTCGCACCGCTTTCTGGTTACGGCTCTAGCACCCAATCAGAACAAGTGCATGTTAAATTTGAAAAAATTAAATCAAACGCGGATCTTGATCAAATATTGTTCAGAGCCAAGGCAAACAATCAAATCGTCATGCTAGACTTTTATGCTGATTGGTGTATCTCTTGTAAAGAACTTGAACGTTTCGTATTCTCAAACGCCAGTGTCGTTGACGCCATGAAAAACGCCATTGCTCTACAGGCTGACGTCACTGCAAACGATGCAACTGATAAAGCTCTGATGGCGCGCTTTAACATTATTGGTCCGCCCGGTATTTTGTTTTTCAAAAACGGTATCGAGTCTCGAGGTCAGCGTATTGTTGGCGAGATTAATGCACAAGGATATTTAGAACACTTTAACAACGCTAAATAAAAAATACAGTTAAAGTGTTGACAAAGCCTACTAATATTCACGATAATGGTGGTAAAATCGAAATTATTTGATGGTTTTGATTGCTTATGTCAGATATTTTGTTGCTCAATGGTCCCAACCTAAATATGCTGGGTACGCGTGAACCGGATCATTATGGTGCACAAACGCTAGACGACATTGTTACCAGCCTTACCTCGTTGGCCGAACAAGCTGATTTAACGCTGGAACACCATCAGGACAATTCAGAGGTGGGTCTCATTGAACAAATTCACAAAGCCCATTCCAATGATACTTGTTATATTATTATTAATCCTGCGGCATTCACGCACACATCAGTAGCGCTACGTGATGCATTATTAGCGGTTAATATTCCATTTATTGAAATTCACTTATCCAACGTATACAAACGCGAGGATTTCCGCAAACAATCTTATTTTTCAGACATTGCGCAGGGAGTAATTTCTGGCCTTGGCGCTCAAGGCTATGAATTTGCTATGAATGCAGCAATTAAACACATTAAACAACCAAAGGGGGAATGATGGACATTCGTAAAGTAAAAAAATTAATGGAACTGTTAGAGCAATCAGGCATGGCAGAAATTGAAATTGTTGAGGGTGAAGAATCTGTTCGTATATCACGCTATGGTAATGCGCCAGTTGCCGCGGCACCAATGACACTATCTGCTCCTATGGCCGCACCTGTTGCCACAGCGCCTGTTGCAGAAACGACAACGGAAGAATCGGCAACCGTTGTTGATGGGCACCCCATCACTTCGCCAATGGTCGGTACTTTCTATGGCGCAGCATCGCCAACCTCCGATACATTCGTATCAATTGGTCAACACGTTAATCAAGGCGATACAATTTGCATCGTTGAAGCGATGAAAATCATGAACCAAATCGAAGCCGACCAATCAGGTACTGTGACTGAAATCCTGTGTAAAGATGGTGATTCGGTTGAATTTGGACAAACATTAATTGTAATCCAATGAATAAAATCAAGAAAGTTCTAATCGCCAATCGTGGTGAAATCGCCTTGCGTATTTTACGTGCCTGTAAAGAGCTAGGCATCAAAACCGTAGCTGTTCACTCAGTTGCTGACAGCTGTCTTAAACATGTGCGTCTTGCTGACGAGTCTGTATGCATTGGTCCAAATCCATCTACAGACAGTTATCTTAATATCCCTGCACTGATTAGTGCGGCTGAAGTAACACACGCAGATGCAATTCACCCTGGCTACGGTTTCCTGTCTGAAAATGCAGATTTTGCACAGCGAGTTGAAGAGAGTGGCTTTATTTTTATTGGCCCTCGCGCTGAGAATATTCGTGTGATGGGCGACAAAGTAGCGGCTATTAAAGCCATGCAAAAATCTAGTGTACCTTGTGTGCCTGGATCAGATGGTGGTTTGGGCACTAATGACATTGAGAATATAGAGCTTGCGCGTAATATCGGCCTGCCTATTATTATTAAAGCCTCTGGCGGTGGCGGTGGCCGTGGCATGCAAGTGGTTGAAAAAGAAGAAAATTTACTCGCTGCAATTGAACTTGCCAAGACCGAAGGGCTGAGTTTTTTTGGCAATGCAGAAGTGTACATGGAAAAATTCCTCACCACACCTCGACACGTTGAAATTCAAATATTGGCGGATGAACATGGTAGCGCTGTGCACCTCGGTGAGCGTGACTGCTCGATGCAGCGACGCCACCAAAAAGTGGTTGAAGAAGCGCCTGCACCGGGTATCACCCCAGAGCTACGCAACAAAATCGGCTCTGTTTGTGC
>JAPYOZ010000012.1 GCA_029941485.1 Gammaproteobacteria bacterium
ATTCGAACCCTCGGTACGTTACCGTACACCCGCTTTCCAAGCGAGCAAATTAAACCACTCTGACATCTCTCCGAAGAGCGTTATTTTACGTTAATATGGCCTTAAAACAGCTCATTTAAAGAATTTGCCAAATTTTACAGCTCTTGATATTTTTTGATTAAAAGGCGCTTAAAAATAGGCTGTTTTTAGGTTTAAAACAGCATTCATACGTGTCTTTCGAAGAAAAACCACATCATTTAAAAAATTTCCGAAATTTCTAACTGATTTTCATGCCCGCTTTAGCGCCAGAATCTGGCGATAAAATGTGTAATGATTTGCCGTCACCCGCGGCCAATACCATACCTTCAGAAAGTCCGAATTTCATTTTTCTTGGTGCAAGGTTAGCCACCATTACCGTTAAACGACCTTCAAGATCTTCTGGAGAATAATGCGCTTTAATGCCGGCGAATACATTACGTGTGTTTTCTTCGCCAATATCAAGTGTGAGTTGCAAGAGTTTATCTGCACCTTCAACGTGATTGGCTTTTACTATCTTGGCAATGCGTAAGTCGATTTTTGTAAAGTCATCAATGCTAATCATATTATTATCCTCTTGCTCTTCTTCGGTTGTTTTGACTTGCGCCATGTTTTGTTTTGACGCCTCAATCACTGCCTCGATCTGATCGTCTTCAATGCGTGACATTAGTGGTTTAAATTTGTTAATTTGATGCTTGGTTAATGGGTGCTTAATATCGTTCCAATTAAGTACATCAATATTTAAAAAATCTTCCGCTTGCTTGGCCATCTCTGGCAATACCGGTTTAAGGTATGTCATTAATACTCTAAATAAATTAATCGCCAATGAAGTGACATCGTGCACTTGCGCCTCTTTGCCTTCTTCTTTGACTAATTGCCATGGCTTGTGCTCGTCAATATATTGATTAGCCTTGTCAGCGAGCTTCATAATCTCACGCATCGCTTGATTGTAATTACGTGCTTCATACAGCTTGGCAATATCATCGCCTTTGGCAACAAACTCGTTATACAGATCACCTTCAATGGCGTAAGCCGATAAGGTTTTGTTAAACTTCTTAACAACAAAACCTGCACTACGTGAGGCAATATTAACCACCTTGCCGACCAAATCAGAGTTTACGCGCTGCTTGAAATCTTGCAAATTAAGGTCGATATCGTCAATCTTGGCAGATAGCTTGTAAGCGTAATAATAACGCAAGCACTCAGGGTTAAGACTCTCTAGATAAGCTCTAGCTTGGATAAATGTACCACGAGATTTACTCATTTTTTGGCCGTTCACTGTTAAGAAACCGTGTGCAAAAATAGCGGTAGGTGTGCGGTAATCAGCACCCATTAACATCGCTGGCCAAAACAGCGCATGGAAATAGACGATGTCTTTACCAATGAAATGATACAACTCAGTTTTAGAATCCTTGTTAAAGTATTCGTCAAAATCTAAGCCTTGTGTATCACATAGCTTTTTAAAGCTGGCCATATAGCCAATCGGCGCATCGAGCCATACATAAAAGTATTTATTTTCAACGCCAGGAATTTGAAAGCCAAAATATGGCGCATCACGGGAAATATCCCATTGCTTTAACCCTTGCTCAAACCATTCAGCTAATTTATTTTTTATCTCATCTTGTAAGTGCCCAGCTTCCGTCCACTGTTTTAGCTGGGTTTCAAATTGTGGTAAATCAAAGAAATAATGCTCAGAATCTTTAGTAATAGGTGTTGCGCCCGATACAGCAGACTTAGCATTAATTAACTCTGTTGGCGAATAAGTAGCGCCACAGACTTCACAGTTGTCGCCGTACTGATCTTTAGCGCCACATTTAGGACATTCGCCTCTGATAAAGCGATCTGGCAAAAACATTTGCTTTTCTGGATCAAACGCCTGAGAAATGGTGCGAGTTTTGATAAAGCCAGCCTCATTAAGCTTGTTATAAATGCCGGCAGAGATCTCTTTATTTTCAGGGCTATGGGTTGAATGATATTGACTAAAACCAATCGAAAATTCTTTAAAATCAGCCTGATGGCGTTCACTCACACCTGCAATCAATTCCTCTGGTGTAATGCCAAGCTCATTGGCCTTAAGCATAATCGGTGTACCGTGCGCATCATCTGCACACACATAATGACACTCATTGCCCATCATTTTTTGAAAGCGCACCCAAATATCCGTTTGGATATATTCCAATAAATGGCCTAAATGGATCTCACCATTGGCATAAGGTAGTGCTGAAGTAACTAGGATTTTTCGTTGTGACATAAAGGTTGTAACAATAGGCTTATTAATATTAAGGTTTGCTTATAATCGATATACGATAAAATAGCACCATTTTACTTAATTGGACGTACAAAAATGGCGGATTTAACGAATGAAAAAATTGAAAAAATTCTTGAAAATGTTGTCGATATTCATACTGAACAAAACATTGTTGTTTCACACGCTTTAGACAATATAGCCATTGATGGTGACAAAGTAGTTATCGACATCGTACTTAATTATCCTGCAAAAAGCTATCATCAAATATTGGCTGATAGTATTAAAAAAGCATTGTCCGACGCTGATATTAAAAATTCAGAAGTTAACGTTGAAACTAAGGTTGTTGCTTACTCTACCCAAAAAGGTGTTGATATTCTGCCTGAAGTTAAAAATATTATTGCCATTGCCTCAGGTAAAGGCGGAGTAGGAAAATCCACCACTGCTGTTAATTTAGCACTGGCTTTACAAGCTGAAGGTGCAAAAGTTGCTATTTTAGACGCCGATATTTATGGCCCTTCTCAGCCAAGAATGTTAGGTGTTAGTAAGTTAAAACCAGAAACAACTGGTGAAGGAAAACTACTACCAATCTTAGGTCATGGCATGCAAAGCATGTCCATTGGTTATTTAGTGGATGAAGAAAACCCAATGATTTGGCGTGGCCCTATGGTTACTCAAGCTTTAGAACAGATGCTACGAGATACGCTATGGCGTGGTGTTGACTACATGGTTATTGACCTACCACCTGGCACGGGTGACACGCAACTTACGCTTTCTCAAAAAATCCCAGTAAGTGGTTCTGTGATTGTAACAACACCGCAAGACATTGCACTCATTGATGCCAAGAAAGGCCTGAAGATGTTTGAAAAAGTCAATATCCCTATCTTAGGTATTGTTGAAAATATGTCGCTGCATATTTGTTCCAACTGCGGCCATGAAGAAGCCATCTTTGGTACTGGCGGTGGCAAAGCTATGGCTGATGAGGCTAATGTTAATTTCTTAGGCTCGTTACCACTCGAAATAGAAATTCGTACCGATGTGGATGAAGGCACACCAACAGTAGCTAAAAATCCTGAAGGTAGAGTGGCTGAAATCTATAAAGAAATCGCCAGAAAAGTATCCGCTAAATTAACTCAACAAGATAAGGCTATCAGTGCATTCCCAAGTATTACCATTGAGTAATTAGTTCAACACAAGCTATATTAGGGCTTACTAGTTAATTTGACTCCCTCACATATAGAGGGTTACAATGGCGTCTTGCGATGCTAAATTTTAGAGGGAGAGAGAATGTCATTCAATAAAAAAAATTGGGTTATTGGCTTAATATGCTTAACGTTAAATTTTTCTGTTACTGCTCAAGGTGATGCCAAAATAGGTAAATCAAAAACCATGGCTTGCATGGGTTGTCACGGCCCTACAGGCAATAGCTTTGTTCCAAACTTTCCCAGTCTTGCAGGCCAGCCAGCTGGCTACATCGCTAAACAAATTCGAGATTTCAAGGAAGCAGGACGCTACAATGCAACAATGACTGGTATTGCATTAGGTATTGCAGATGCTGACATTGATCATATTGGTGTATTTTATGAATCTCAAGTTAAAACCCCGGCAATAAAAAATATTGCTCATCTCAAAACTGATGAAGAAAAAACAGCATTACTTACGTTAGGTAAAAAACTTTACGACCATGGTAATGCCGACACAGGGCAAGCCGCCTGTTTTGTTTGCCACGGAAAAACTGGCAACGCACTGGTTTCTTTGGATGTACCTATTCTTGCTAATCAACATCCTCCGTACTTAATATCCACCATGAAAGAATTTAAAAATAGAAAACGTACTAATGACAATGAAAGAGTCATGCGTCGTATTATTGACACCATGACCGATGAACAAATTGAAGCAGTGGCCTACTATTCAAGCTACCTAGTCTCTACCTTAGAGGAGAAAAAATAATGAAAAAAATAGGCTCAATCTTACTTTCTGTTGTATTTGCCTTTGTTGCATTTAATACACTTTATGCCGCTTCAGTAGGTATTAATAATGACATCGCTGGTCTCGATATTAAACCCACACTTGAGCGCCCTTTTCCACCTTCACTAATTCGTACAAAAAATAATCACAAAGCCACATTAGACAGCTTTGAAAATCCAGAAACCTGTGCCGGTTGTCATCCAAAACAATACGAAGGCTGGCGCGGTTCTATGCACTCTAATTCTTGGAACGACCCCATTTTCCAAGCGGAGTTTAAAAAAGGACTTAATGCAACTGATGGAAAAATCTTTAATCTTTGTGCCGGCTGTCACTCTCCAATCGGTGTACTGACAGGAACAGTCAGTTGGGATAAGAAAACCAATGAATTTAGTGTCTCTGAAAAAGGTGCCCGTGGTGTAACTTGTGATGTCTGTCACAGTATTGCAGGCTCGATCCCTTTAAATGATACTATTACCTCGGAGCACGGCAATGGTTCGCATATCATTGATACCGAAACTCACATTAAGTATGGCCCTTTGAAAAATTCAAACTCGCCTTATCATGAAACGCAATATTCTGAACTACACACCAAGGCAAACTTGTGTGCCAATTGTCATAATATTATTCACCCCGTTAATGGCACACCGATTGAAAGAACTTATGATGAGTGGCGAGTATCACCTTACGCACAAAATGGAATTGTCTGCCAGGATTGCCACATGAACTCTGTGGAGGTTGCTATTCAAATAGCCAAGACGCTTAAACGCCCTGAGACATTTATCAACAAGAAAGTACGTTTAAGCGGCAAAGCTTCAACATTAGGTACTGAAGATCGAAGTGTGGTGCATTCACATGAGTTTGTGGGTGGTAATGCGATTATCTCTGCCATTATGTCGCCTAAAAATTTACGTAAGCGTCAACATGCAGATATTGCAAGAAAGCGCTTACAGAATGCAACGGAGCTAACCGTTGATTTAAAACAAAGAAATGATGGGCTGTTTGAGCTTGGTGTTGATGTGTTTAATGTAGGTGCAGGTCATAACCTTCCGACTTCTTTAACGCAAGTTCGCCATATTTGGATTGAAGCCACCATTACAAATAGCAATGGTGATCTCTTGCTTGAAACAGGAAAATTGGATAATCATCACGACCTAGATGAAGATAAAACGGTTATATTCAAAAGTTGGGCAGTTGACGCCAAAGGCAATGACACGCACGATCCGTGGGCAATCAATCATATCGTTCGGGACACAACCATTCCACCAAAAGGCCATAGTAAGCATGATTTTGTATTTAACAACAAGAGTAATGCTAAGCAGATTAATGTCGATGTTAAGCTGAATTATCGCTCCGCAACGCAACACATGACAGATGCATTATTAGGAGAGGATGCGCCAACCATTCCAACCATTAACATGGAACACGTTTCTAAAGCCTATGTTCAAAAAAATGGCCGATGGGTTGAGGTAGAACAAAGCTACAAATCTCTTGAATCTGATATTGAAAGTAATTAATGTCAGAGTACATTGATGAATTTCAAAGTCGATTTATTGGCATTATGCAATGGGACGATTGTAATTCCTTACTGCAGAAGTTAATTAACAACCCAAGTGATTGGTATCTGTACAATACTTTAAATACAGTGCCCAATGAAATAATCGATTCCAATTTGTTTATTGATAAGATTAACACCATTAAGGACATTCTTACCAACGAACATCAAGAGCGGTATTGCGGTATTGTGTATGCAGACGATTTAGAAAATCCAAGTTTTGTTAAGATTTTTCATCCTGGTAATTTAGGTAAATCTTGTGGTAGCAGTGAAAATCCTCCACTACCCCAGTGGCTACTTTCTAAAACTCAACCGGTCGATGTGGTTGAAAAATTTGGCGCACCTGAACAAGAGCAAGGGTTTATTTCAAAATACCTTAAATTCTAATGATTTTCGGAAACTTGATTGATTGTGTATTTAGGAATCTCAATCACTAAGTCTGTTTTACCGACAATTGCCTGACACGACAAACGTGAATCCGGATCTAATCCCCAAGCTTTGTCCAATAAATCATCTTCAGTCTCATCAGACTCGTCAATGAAATCAAAACCTTCTCGAACATAAACATGGCAAGTAGTGCAAGCGTTAGACATCTCACAAGCGTGTTCGATTTCTACATTGTTATCTAACAATGCATTGCACACGCTAATACCCTGATCCACTTCAATAACAACGCCTTCTGGGCACAAGTCTTCATGTGGCAATACAATGATTTGTGGCATATTAACTTCCTATTAATTAAAACTCATCAATATTATGGCCTTGCATAGCCTTCATGACTGAACTGTTCATACGTATTTCAACAAACTTTTCACTGACTTTTTCTAAACGCTCAATAGCAGATTTAATGATTTTCTCATCATTATAGTCACTCACTTCAGAAAGCTCCACTCTTGCTTGAAGAATATCACTAATCATTTGTTCATTCAATAAATCTTGATCTTTTGCTAGTGCAGAGTCAATCGCTTCAAGTGTACGCTTCGCCTCCAGCTGAATCTCGTGTAATTGCCTAGATTCAATGTCCTGCTGAGCAAATAAAATTGAATCTTTAAGCATTTTTTCCATTTCACCATCATTTAAACCGTAAGACGGTTTAATGACTACATCCGCTTTAATGCCCGAGGTTTCTTCACTTGCACTGACTGACAATAAACCATCGGCATCCACTTGAAATTCAACCTTAATACGGGCGTTACCCGCCACCATAGAAGGAATCCCCTTTAAATCAAAACGACCTAAAGAACGACAATCTTTAACCAGTTCACGCTCGCCTTGCAATACGTGCATACTCATGGCTGTTTGACCATCTTTAAAAGTAGTAAATTCTTGAGCTCTGATAATAGGAATAGTAGTATTACGGTGAATCACCTTTTCCACCAAGCCACCCATGGTTTCAAGACCTAAAGACAATGGCAGAACATCAAGTAACAACATGTCGTCTTTCGATTTATTGCCCGCTAAAACATTAGCTTGGATTGCTGCACCTTTAGCAACTACTTCGTCAGGATTGATTGAGCATAAAATGTCTTTTTTAAATAACTCACTCACCATTTTTCTTACTAATGGCATGCGAGTAGAGCCACCTACCATAATAATGTCTTTAATACTGTTTACATCAATTTGAGCATCTCTCATAGCGCGTTTAGTTAATAACAATGTGCGCTTAATTAAAGCCTTTGCCAAAGATTCAAATTTATCTCTAGTAATACGATACGGTGTTTCAATGCAGTCAAATTCAGCGAATTTATGATCAGTTAGAGTTTCCTTAGCTGTGCGTGAAAATTGCTTAATTTTCTGTATTTGTGTAGGTGTCAGTTCATTAATCCCAAGTTGCTCAACACAATCATCAATAATTAATTGATCGAAATCATCACCACCCAAGGTAGAATCTCCGCCAGTAGATAGAACTTTAAACACGCCTTTTTGAAAACTTAAGATGGACACATCAAAAGTACCCCCACCTAAGTCATAAATAGCATGAATCCCCTCTTCTCCTGACTCTAGACCGTATGCAACTGCAGCAGCTGTAGGCTCGTTTAATAAACGTAAAGTTTGAAGTCCGGCGAGCGTTGCCGCATCTTTAGTGGCTTGGCGCTGTGCATCATCAAAATAAGCAGGCACAGTAATTACAGCGCCCGTTAATTCTCCGCCTAATGTTTTCTCGGCACGAGCTTTAAGGGAGGATAAAATACTAGAAGAAATTTCTACTGCGCTAAGGTCACCCATGGCAGTATGAAATAAAACGTTATTACCATTTTCAACTAGCTGGTAAGGGCAGTTTTTGAACTCACTCACTTCTTTATATCCAAGCCCCATAAAACGCTTGACTGAAATAATGGTATTGGTTGGATCGGTTTTTGCATAAGGGCATGCATCACAACCCACTGTAAGTTTGTTGTCTTTACCGCAGTGAACCACTGAAGGTAAGATTGCTTCGTTGTTTTCATCCGTTAAAACCGTGCTTTCGCCACTAATTACTGAGGCAACGAGTGAATTAGTGGTACCTAAATCAATACCAATGGCTAATTTATGCTGATGGGGAATACTGGATTGACCGGGTTCTGATATTTGTAATAATGCCATTGTCTTTTTTTATATAAAGAAATTATATTTTACAGCCACTCGTCCATCAATTGATTTGCTTGAAGGTTTAATTGATTATAAAACTTCAACTCCCTAACTAAATTTTTAATTTTTTCAAAATTATCAGTGTCAAAATATTGCTTAATTTGAATGATATTTTGCTTAACTTTGTCATCAATGTTTTGTATAAAATCATCCAATTCTAATTCGTCCTTACCCAATCCAATGGATTCCAATTTCTCTCTTAGAGCGATTTGACTCATTAGAAAATTCGTATCCATTTGTGTGTCTTTTTCATCAAAAGCATTAATTCCTTGTAAATCCAGCAAATAAGTGGCACGCAATAGTGCAGAATTCAATGTATCAAACGCTGTATTAATTAAAGACGTATTTTGCAAGGCAAGTGATTTTTCTTTATCACTTTTCGTGGCAAACTTATCAGGGTGAAATGTAGATATTTGAGTTTGATAGGCGTTTTCAAGTGCTTCAAAATCAATGTCAAAACCAACTTCTAAAGAGAATAACTCAAAGTAGTTTTGCATGTTTTAACTGAACGATTAAAAACTAAACTGTAAAAGATTCACCGCAACCGCACTCGGCTTTAGCGTTAGGGTTATTAAATTCAAAACCTTCATTCAGGCCTTCCTTTACATAGTCAACTTCAGTACCATCTAAATAAATTAAACTTTTAGCGTCCACAATGACTTTAACACCATTGTTCTCAAATGTTGTGTCGTCTTTATTAGTAGCATCAACAAATTCTATGTTGTAACCAAGTCCAGAGCAACCCGTTGTCTGAACGGACAAACGAATACCAACACCCGAGCCTCGATTGGCCAAAAAGCCAGTCATGCGTTTAGCGGCAGTATTAGTTAATGTAATGGCCACTTTTATTCAGCTTTACTCTTAATGTCATTAATGGCTGCCTTGATGGCATCTTCAGCCAATACTGAACAATGTATTTTTACCGGGGGCAATGCTAGCTCTTCAGCAATGTCAGTATTTTTAATTTCTGCAGCCTCGTTCAATGTTTTGCCTTTAACCCATTCGGTCAATAATGAACTTGAGGCAATGGCAGAACCACAACCGTAAGTTTTAAACTTAGCGTCTTCAATCACCCCATCGTCATTAACTTGAATTTGCAAACGCATTACATCACCACACGCTGGTGCACCCACCATGCCTGTGCCAACATTTTTAGCGTCTTTATCTAAAATACCCACATTGCGTGGATTTTCATAATGATCCAGTACTTTTTCACCGTATGCCATATATTTCTCCTAATAAACTCTTATTGTTATTCTAACCTTTTAAGTGTTGAATAGTCCTTGTATTTTTCATGGTAAAACCTTTATAAAATCATACAAAAGCCTCATCATAATTAATGTGCTGCCCACTCAACTGTACTTAGATCAATACCTTCTTTAAACATATCCCATAGAGGTGATAAATCGCGTAATTTTTGCACTTTTTCACGCACCAGATCAATTGCCTTATCAATATCGGCTTCAGTGGTATAACGGCCAATACTAAAGCGAATAGATGAATGTGCTAATTCATCATTCAAACCAAGTGCTCGAAGCACATACGATGGCTCAAGACTCGCTGATGTGCAAGCCGAACCTGAAGAAACTGCAATGTCATTAATTGCCATCATTAATGACTCACCTTCAACGTAGTTAAAACTGATGTTTAAGTTACCCGGAATACGTTGGTTCAAATCACCGTTAACTTGCACTTCTTCCATGTCATCGAAGCCAGCTAACAAACGATCGCGCAATGCTTTAAATCTTACATTTTCTTCACTCATTTCCGCCTCGGCAATCGCGAAAGCCTCACCCATACCAACAATTTGGTGAGTAGCTAGCGTACCTGAACGCATACCGCGCTCGTGACCACCACCATGTATTTGCGCCTCAATTCGAATACGAGGCTTACGGCGAACGTATAGTGCACCCATGCCCTTAGGACCGTATATCTTATGAGCAGAAAAACTCATTAAATCAACCGGCAATGTTGATAAATCGATTTCCACTTTGCCTGCAGATTGCGCCGCATCAACGTGAAAAAATACCTTATTTTCACGGCATAAATTACCAATAGCTTCAATGTCTTGAATCACACCAATCTCATTATTTACGTGCATAATTGAAACTAAAATCGTGTCTTCACGAAAAGCGTCTTTTAACACATTAAGATCCAGCAATCCATTTGGCATTGGGTCAAGGTAAGTAACCTCATAATTCTCACGCTCTAGTTGACGACAAGTGTCAAGCACAGCCTTGTGTTCGGTCTTTAATGTAATAATGTGATTGCCCTTCTTTTTGTAAAAATGGGCAATGCCTTTAATCGCTAAATTGTCGGATTCAGTTGCGCCCGATGTCCATACAATCTCACGGGGGTCTGCACCCACTAAACTAGCCACTTGCTTCCTGGCCTTCTTAACGGCCGTGTCAGCTTGCCAACCGTAATAATGAGAATTAGACGCAGGATTACCAAAATCACCATCGATGGTTAAATACTCAATCATTTTGTTAGCGACGCGTTTATCAACCGGTGTGGTTGCTGAATAATCCATGTAAGTAGGAGTTGACATAATTTTTTATAGTCCTTTATTTACTCGTGTTTATTTTGCTTGATGGTCATCAATTACTTGTTGTAAGTTTTTACTGCTTAAGAATGTTCTCAATTGGTCACTTACTTCGCACCATAATTTATGGGAAATACACTCTCTGCCATTATGGCAACCGCCTTGACCTTTGCAACGACGAAGATCAATGTTTTCATCAACCGCTTCAATGATCTGAGTTAGGCTAATGTCTTCTGCAGCTGTATTAAGCAAATAGCCGCCACCTGGTCCGCGCACACTTTTCACTAACAAAGCTCTTCTTAATTTAGCAAACAATTGTTCTAAATAAGACAGAGAAATATTTTGCCTTTGTGAAATAATGTCTAGTGTTATGGGTTTTCCTGTGTCGTTAGAAGCCAAATCTAACATTGCTGTAACAGCGTATCGACCTTTTGTTGTTAATTGCATATCATTCTCAGTTTTTTTAACAGAATATCATTATACTCTTAACCAAGTTTTTTAGTCAAGTAAAAAACCTTACTTTTAATAAGTTATTTACTTTCGATTTCTAAATCATCAACAGAGCCTTTAACTTGATCCTTAATGTCAAGTTCTTTTGAAACTTTATGCAGTTGTGCATCAACATCGTGTAAGTGCGAGAGAATTGAGTTAATTGCTTTAACCGTAGGGTCGTCCACATCAATTCCTACTGCATAAGAATCAAAATGATCCGATTGAGTTTTCTTGTCTTTTAATACACGAGCAGGCACACCAATCACAGTTTGATTTTTGTCAACTGACTTCACTACCACTGAATTAGAGCCGACTCTAACATTATTACCGAGTGTGATTGGGCCTAAAATTTTAGCACCAGCACCAATCACTACGTTATTTTTTAAAGTTGGATGGCGCTTGCCTTTTTTCCAAGTAGTACCGCCTAAAGTTACACCATGATAAAGTGTACAATCATCGCCAATTTCAGTGGTTTCACCAATCACCACTCCCATCCCGTGATCAATAAAAAAACGACGACCGATCACCGCAGCAGGATGTATTTCAATGCCTGTTAGCCAACGTGCTAATGTAGAAACAAACCTTGCTAACCATTTAAGTTTGACCAACCATAGCCAATGCGATAAACGATAAAACAACATTGCTTGCACACCGGCATAGCAAGTAATCACCTCAAAAGTATTTCTAGCAGCAGGGTCGCGCTCAAAAACACTTTGAATGTCTTCAATAAATCTCATTGTCAAATTATATCATACAACACTAATGTATTAGATAGGGCTAATTGCGTCAAATGCAAGTCAATAGTTGATTGAAGATTTAAAGCGCTTATAGTTCCATAAATATTGCTCGGGCTTTGTTCTTACTAGTTTTTCAATTGTCTGATTCATAAGGGTCACATCAGATATTAAATCAACAGAGTCTGACAAAATATTGATAGGCTGAAGATTTAACTCATAACCCTTGCCTTTTTCCAAACGAGTGGCCCAAGTCATGATTACTTTGGCGTTGTTTTTTCTCACAAGTTTTGCCAGTAAGGTCATGGTATTAGCATCATGATTAAAAAATGGTGCTGAGATACCGCCCTCTTCACCCGGATCTTGATCGGGTAGTATTCCAATTAAATCACCTTTAGATAAAGCACGCTGTAGTTTAATCACACCTTTTTTATTAGCCGTTGCCATGGATAAATCACCCTGTTGTCTTTTGGAAATAAGACACGCCTCTTGTTTTTTACTTCTCAGAGGTTTGTATAAGAAAACAACTGGTGTGGTTAATGAAAGCACCCTGCCCGTAATTTCCCAACAACCAAAATGTGGTACCAACAAAATTACAGGCCTATTACTCCTTAAATGCTCCATACCTGTAGTTTTGGTTATGTATTTGGCATTGGTTTTAAAATTATTAAACCAAATAAAACCTGATTCAGTAAGGCCTTTACCGGTTTCTATTAATGATTTTTTAACTAGATTTCCCCTCTCTTCTTGATTCAGTTCAGGAAAACAAAGATCAATATTTTTACTTATAATGCACTTTGATTTAGAATTGGTGAAGTATAAAAATCGACCAATGCTCGAACCAATAAAATGATTCAATCTAAGTGGCAAAATTGAGAAAAATGTAAGGATTAATTTAATCACTTAAAACCTCTTTAGTTTCATCCAGTATTGGCTTCATGGCATTCAATAGATTTTTATACAAGTTTTTATTGCGCTTCTCTTCAGTAAGTAACCACTGTTTGAAATGTTCACGTTCAGTCGGTATTTTATAACACGCTGGGCATGAATCGGCAATCACGGGTAAATCTAAATTTTTTGCGAAATCAGTCAATTGCCTCTCGCGCACATAGGCCAAAGGACGAATGATGCGCAAATCTTTAGCGTCATTAATGTAGTGCGCTTTCATGGTTTGAATCTTACCATTGTGACACATCGACATCATTAAGCTTTCGCTCAAATCATCCAAGTGTTGACCAAGTGCTAAAACATTGTATCCCTCCCTTCGCGCAACTTTATACATAAGTCCGCGCTTAATACGAGAACAAAACGAGCAATAAGAATCACCGCGCATACTTTCCTTAGCTTGCTCCATAATTGGAAATTCTTCAAAAAAATACGGCGTGTCAAACTGCTTAAAAAACACATCCAATGCTTGTGGTTCAAAGCCTTCAACTTGAGGATCAATCGTTACCACACCAAGCTCAAATTTAACCGGTGAAGCCGAAAGAAAATGGCGCAAAATGTGAAATAAACTTAAAGAATCTTTACCACCAGAAACGGCCAATAAAATCTTATCGCTGGCCTTAATCATACCAAAGTCACTAATCGCGCGACCGACTGGCTTGAGTAATAATTTTGGTAGATTTATTCTTGTGCGAACCATTTTTTTTGTCTATTTAAAACATCGCTACTTAAATTATCTGCAATCGTCAAAGTACAAACAGTTTTTTCACCTTCCTTTATATTGAGAAAAATTTCCATCGGTAACTCATCTCTCAAAATACCGAGTTTAATAACACTACCAACATCGTAAGATTTTATTGCACTCACTGTGTCTTTATGGCAAGTTTCAACAGTATCAATGGTGATGATTTTATCCCCCACATACAAGCCTGATGATTGCGCACAACCATGATCAAACACATGAGTAATGATAGAAATCCCATTGTCATCTTTAATACTAATACCAAAATCAGTCAGGTCGTCTTTTTTAGAGCAAAAGGAACAATCCACACCAACGTAAGAGAAAGCATCTAATAACGGCAATTCTTTCACACCGTAAAGATAATGATTAAAAAATTCAGAAAAATCACTTTTGGTCAAATCATTCACTACGTTTTGAACAGTGTCGTCTTCAAGGCCAGTGGTTTGATAATTCTTCCAAATGTATTTAAGGGCATCATCAAGTGAGTGTTTATCCTTACTGCGTCGATGAATCTCAATATCAAGCACAAAAGCCAATAAAGCCCCTTTACTGTAATAACTCACAATTGCGTTGGGTGCGTTTTCATCTTGTTGATAAAATTTAGTCCAAGCATCAAAACTTGACTGCGCCAATGATTGCTTTAATCTGCCCGTTGCTTTTTGCACTTTACTAATGGTTTGTGCAAACAAAGTTAAATACTGCTCTGGCGATAATATGTTTGTACGTAGTAATGACAATTCATCATAATACGAGGTAAAACCTTCAAAAATCCATAATTGCTCTGTGTAATTTTCTCTGTTTAGATCAAGTTGATGAAAGCTAGCGGGTTTGATTGTTTTTATCCACCAAGCATGAAAATACTCGTGCGAACAGAGCGCTAAAAAACGAGTGTATTTTGGCCCCATATTTGGATTATTTTTAACGGGTAATTCATCTCTAGAGCAAATTAGACTGCTAGAGTTTTTATGCTCTAACCCTCCATAACCTTTGGTTCTGACTAGAGTTAAAAATAAATACTCATCAAATGGAATGTCCGAACAAAAAAAGTTAATGTGATGTTCACAAATACTAATTAAATCGGCTCTTAATCTTGCAATGTCAGTTGAATGCTCGCCAGTGATTGTCATTGCATGGGGCACGTTACTGGCTTCAAACTCAAAGCGAGTAAAGTTTGCCATTTCAACAGGATGATCAATCAACTCTTGATAATTTTTAGCAGTGTAAACCTCTTGCTCTTTATTCTTAGATACTAGATTAAGAGTTGTGGCACAATCCCAGTCTGATATAGATTGATTATTTGATGGATATTTAATAACTACCTCACAAGACTCATCGTCAAATCCCAATGGCATTAAGAACACACTACTGCCATTAAAAAAAGCACGTTCACTACTCAGATAGGCCGATCGAACTGACAAATCAAATGCATAGATTTCATATTCCAGTGTAATTGTATCTTTGCAAGGATAGGCAATCCAATGGTTTTTATCTAACTTTTTAATCAAAACCTCTTCACCACAACTATTAGCACTAACACTAATAATGTTCTTGGAAAAATCACGAATTAAATAACTACCGGGAATCCAGTTTGGCAATGAGAAAACTTGCCCTAAAGGATTGGGATTATCAATGGTTAATTGGACACTAAATAAGTGCGCGTGAAGATCTTTTGGGGTAAGGCTGTACTTAAGCGTCATTGCAACAATTGATCAATAGTTGCTTTAAATTCAAATACGGATTTTTGGTAGTTTTGTGCCGTTTTGGCATAGCCAATCTGTGCATTTTGTTCATTGTTTTGAGCACTGATTACAAAGCTAACTTCTCCATTGCCATTAGCGTATCTGTCTCTTTCCTCTGCTGTTCTAGATTTGGCAATATCAATCTGCAATTTATTAGATTCGAGCATTTGTGATAATAGATTAACCTTCTCCTTAAGTACAGTTGCCTGAACATAAACATCAAGAAATTGTTCTTGCTTTTTAGCTCTAAGTTGGGTCAATTTAATTTGTGTTTTTTCTACATTGGACTTACTCTTTGTTCCTCCAAGAGGATAAGACAGTCCCAATCCAATATTCCACGTTGGGCTTTGGTTGTCCATACTGTTTGAATAAGTTGTGTTTTCACCTTCACTAATTAAACCAAGATTTAGATCCAACTTGGATCGAGATTCATTCTTAAAACTTTTTAATTGACGCTGTAAGTTTTTTTTGTTCAAATCAGTTGTTCTCAATACTCTAGAATTAGTTGATAAATATTCTTTCAAATTATCATTACTTAGCTGATATGCTTTATAAAGATTAAATTTAGCGATAACTTCATCAAAACCCATGCCCAAAATAATGGCAATTTCATGGCGCAACAAAACCAAATCTTGCTCGGATTGTAACAATTGTTGTTTTGCATTTTGATAAGCGTCTTCTTGCAACAACACATCCACTTTATCCACCACCGAAGCGGCAAACTTAGTCTTAACCAATGTCAATTCTTGGTTTGCTAAATTAAGACGCTGCTCGTTAATAACCCGACGTTCTTGTGCGTAAGCCAAATCCACAAACTTCTTTAATTTTTCCAGTACAAAATTCTCTGCCTGCTCCTGTTTATCCAGTTGATTAACTTGAATATCAATAGTCGCTAAATCAGTATTTAGACGGTCATTAATACCGCCTTTGTTCAATAACAAAGGATAGGAGTAATCCACGGAAAACTTATTACGAGTAGTGTTAATGTCTTTATTTTTTTCTTTCCAAGTGTGTTTAAAAGTAACATCACTACCAGAATTGAATATTTTTTTAGTGGCTGAAACATCAAGTGATGTTGTTGTTAAATCGTTATAAGTCGCTATTGAAGAAATATGCCGAGCATCTTCATTTTTATGCTTTACATCAACGCCAATAATCCAGTCTTCAGCTGCAGTAGTGGCTTGTTTTTCAATCTTCTTAATTTGAGTCGACAATTCAAGCTGTTCAAAAAAAGGATGTATATTTTGCAAACGCTCAACAAATTCACGCTCATTCATTGCCTGAGTATAAAAACTAGTCAAAAAAGAGAGAGTAAACAACAAAGCGTGTTTCATTTTGGAATGACCTTTTTTATTTCACTGATAATGGCGTAGAGTTTTTTACCGCTAGTATCAATAATCACATTGGCCACTTCTTTGTATAAAGGCTCACGTTTATCGACCAAATCACGAATAGTTTTTTCTCGATTGTTTGATTGTTCTAGTAGTGGTCTGACTTTTGAACGAGCCGTACGTTTCACCAATTGCTCTACTGTTGAAGACAAATACACAACAAAACTGTCTTTGAGTAAGTCTCTATTCTCTGACTTAACCACAATACCACCACCCGTAGCAATGACAACATTGGGTATTTTGCACAAATCAGTTAGCATTTGAGTTTCGCGCTTACGAAAACCCTCTTCACCTTCTACATCAAAAATATGATCGATAGCAACACCAGTTCGAGACACGATCTCAAAATCAGAATCAAAAAAATCACGCTTGAGCACACAAGCTAAGCGACGCCCAACTGATGTTTTTCCTGACCCCATTGGGCCAACTAAAACAACATTAGTCGAACGCTTGTTCATATTCAGTAGCTAAACTAACTCGTAACGAGCACCACAATATGGGCAAGATGCTTTGCCTTTTTTATTAAATTTTAAAAATACCTTAGGATGCATGTTCCACTTATTCGCCTCTTTCGGAGGGCAATGAGCCGGTAGATCATTAGCTTCTACTACGCTAAAACTAACGTGTTTTTTCTGAAAATCATCCACTAATGAGTTCATTTACATACTCCTTTGGCAATCCAATTTTTATACTTATCATTTCGACCATAAACACAATCAAAATACAAACTCTGTAATTGTTCAGTAATTGGGCCGCGCGTACCTGAGCCGATCAAACGATTGTCCAATTCTCGAATTGGAGTTACTTCCGCAGCAGTGCCAGTAAAAAAAGCTTCATCCGCACAATAAACTTCATCACGAGTAATGCGCTTCTCGATAATTTTATAACCCAAATCAGTGGCTAATGTAAAAATGGTATCACGAGTAATACCTGCCAATGCTGAAGTCAAATCAGGTGTGTAGACAACACCATCACGAATGATAAAAATATTCTCTCCACTGCCTTCGGCAACAAATCCATCAACATCAAGCAATAAAGCTTCATCATACCCATCGGTCAAGGCTTCTTGTAAAGCCATCATTGAATTAATGTAATTACCATTAGCCTTAGCTTTAGTCATCGCGATGTTTGCATGATGCCGTGTGAATGAAGAAGTACGAATACGAATGCCATTGTTCATATTGTCTTCACCCAAATAAGCGCCCCATTCCCAAGCAGCAATCATTACGTGTACTTTTAAATTATCAGCGCGTAGACCCATACCCTCAGAGCCGTAAAAACACATTGGGCGTAAATAGGCCGACTTTAAGTTATTTTTTGCCACAACTTCTCTTTGAGCTTGGTTAAGTGTATCTTTATCAAAGGGCATTTTCATGCCTAAAATATGCGCTGAATCAAACCAACGGTTAGTGTGCTCTTCAAGTTTAAAAATTGCAGGACCACTGTCAGTTTCGTACGCACGAACGCCTTCAAATGCACCCATACCATAATGCAGTGTGTGTGTCAGCACGTGGATTTTGGCATCACGCCATTCAACCCATTCGCCATCCATCCAAATTAAACCATCTCTATCAGCAAATGTAGACATCTCTTTTATTCCTTATCCAATTCAAACGCAGAATGCAATGAACGCACCGCTAATTCTAAATATTTTTCATCAATCACAACCGATATTTTAATCTCTGAAGTGGAGATCATTTGAATATTAATATTTTCACCATGAAGAACTTCAAACATTTTAGCTGCAATGCCTGCGTGTGAACGCATACCAATACCCACCAACGACACCTTAACCACCTTGTCATCGCTTTGCACAGCCATAGCGCCGAGTTCTTTACGCAAATGATCCAAGATATTACTAGCACCAACAAAATCATTTCTATGCACAGTAAAGGCGAAATTAGTTAAGCCTTCACGTGCAGAAACACTCTGCACAATCATATCTACTTCAATGTTAGCATCACTAATTGGTTTTAGTATTCTAAAGGCAATACCAGGCTCATCCGGTACGCCAATTAAACTTAATTTTGCTTCATCTTTATTATGTGCAATACCTGATATAAGTGCTTGTTCCATAATATTTTCCTCACTAGTAATTAACGTACCTACAGGGTTATCAACCAAAGATGATAATACCCTTAAAGGCACTTTGTATTTCGATGCAAACTCAACAGAACGAATTTGCAAAACCTTCGAACCAAGCGATGCCATCTCAAGCATCTCCTCATAGCTCACTGTGTTCATTTTTCTAGCATTAGGCTCAATGCGAGGATCGGTTGTATACACGCCCTCCACATCGGTATAAATCTGACACTCATCTGCACCCAAAGCCGCCGCTAAAGCAACCGCAGTAGTGTCGGAACCGCCACGACCCAAAGTAGTAATATTACCCTCTTCATCCGTGCCTTGAAAACCAGCCACAACAACAACTTTCCCTTCATCTAAACTATTACGAATACGATGATCATCAATTGATTTAATACGCGCCTTACCATGCTCAGAATCCGTAGTAATACGAACTTGCGATCCAGTATAAGATATCGCGTCACAACCCAACTGCTGTAAGGCCATGCTTAAAAGTGAAATAGTAACTTGTTCACCAGTCGTTAAAAGCACATCCATCTCTCTGAGTGACGGCGTGTCTTGAATTACCCGTGCGAGCGCAGCCATGCGATTAGTCTCACCACTCATAGCAGAAACACTCACCACCAGCTGATTGCCAGAATCTTTAAATGCTTTGATTTTTTTCGCAACGGTTTGAATACGCTCAACCGAGCCTACCGACGTCCCACCGTATTTTTGTACAATTAATGCCATTAAACTATCTATAAATCAACAATCCCAAAATTATACCTCTATCCTCTTTTCTGAATTTTTATTTTAGCGACTTATGTAACAGGCCTTGCCTGTTACATTATTCAAAAACTCTATCCAGATCTATATCTTTAATAACTAAACCTTTATTTTCGCCAAACACTTTAGATGTATTTTTAGAGAAATATTCATATTCTTCAACGGTGCCTATTTCAGCAATTACGCTACTAATCTCCCCCTTATTACAAACTGACTTACCCAACTCTTTATTTAGGTACTCAAAAATACTAGACTTTACCAAGTCAGTTTTTGGATTTATACGATGATGAATGTAATTTAAGTTTACATAAACAGACAAAACTGGTAACCCAAATTCACCACTGATCATATTTGCCTTAAACTTTCCTTGAAATAATGACCCAGATCTTTTATATTTTTGGTTGAAATACATTGTATAGCTAGTCCCTAACTTCTGCATAAACTTTGAAATACCACCATCAGCCTCTTGCTTCAACACTAAATGGAAATGATTTGGCAAAAGACAATAAGCAACAATTGAAACTAATTTAGCACTCTCCGATTCATTTACTGAAATTCCATTTTTTCGAGACCTACTGATTCTAAATTTTCCTGGTATATCAGCATAATTTAGATCAATTAGCCTGTTAAAGAAATAACTCAAATCATCTGTCGATTCAAAAATATTACGCTTATCCACACCTCGATTGAATACATGGTAATACTCACCCTCTACAAATTGTATTTTTCTTATTGCCATGATTTTATAATAATATCTTTATATGTAACAGGCCTTGCCTGTTACATAGGGTTTAAAAAATAAGGCTTTTAAAACCTTATTTAATTTTTTTGTAACAGGCCTTGCCTGTTACAAGTTACTTTTTACTACCAAAAACGTATTTTGGTTTAAATATGTAAATTAACAATGGAATGATGGTTAGTGC
>JAPYOZ010000013.1 GCA_029941485.1 Gammaproteobacteria bacterium
AAACCTGGCTCACTTTTTGGAATTTCTATGTACTAACCCGTTATAATCACGATAACAGATACGCAATGGCTGCCTACAAATTATCAAAGAAAATAAAGCAACAATTCAACCAAAACAAATACTAAAAATATGAAATATCAATCACTTATAAAAAAAATATCAGCACTATTTATACTCGCTTCAACCACCGCTGCGCTCAATGTTCAAGCGGCTATTTTCATCACACCCAAAGCGCCATCAATTAGTGCCGCTTCATACATTGTGCTTGACCACTCTTCGGGCGTTGTTGTTGCTTCAAACAAACCCCATGCAAAACGCGCACCCGCTAGCCTAACCAAATTAATGACAGCCTACGTAATTTTTCAACTAATTAAAGATGGTAGAGCCAACTTAGAAGATGACGTACGTATTAGTGAAAAAGCTTGGAAAACCATGGGCTCAAAAAGCTTTGTTGAGGTAGGCAAAACCATCAAGCTAAAAATCTTACTAAAAGGCATGATTATCCAATCAGGTAACGATGCCGCAGTCGCTTTAGCTGAACATATTGCTGGTACAGAGGGTACTTTTACCGCCTATATGAACGAATACGCACAAAAACTGGGTATGCGCAACACACGCTTTGAAAACGCCTCTGGTCTCGACTATAAAGACCAGCACACCACAGCATCTGACATGGCAAAATTAGCTTCTGCCACCATTAAAGATTTCCCTGAGTTCTATCTTTGGTACAGCGAAAAAGAATTTACTTATCACGACATTAAGCAACGCAATCGTAATAAACTCTTATGGAGCGACAACACAGTTGATGGTCTTAAAACTGGCTTTACTAAAAAAGCAGGTTATAACTTAGTAGCTAGTGCCAACCGTATGGGTATGCGCTTAATCTCTGTGGTATTAGGATCAAGTAGTGTTGCAGCACGTACGGCACAAACGCAAAAAATCCTTGATTATGGTTTTCGATTCTTTGAAACCAAAAATATTGGTAATATCACCAAGAGTGTTCCAATATCAAACTCTACTCAAAATGAAATCAAAGTCGGTCTTCAAAACTCACAAGCAATTACGCTAGCACGTGGTCAATACAAACTGTCTCAAAAGGCAATTGAGCTAAATGCCGGGCTATCCGCACCACTTAAAAAAGGTGACAACATTGGTCATTTAGTGATTAAATTTGAAGGTAAAAATCTTGCAAAACTTCCCCTCATTGCACTTGAAGATGCGCCAGAAGCTGGATTCTTTAGTCAAATTTGGAACTGGATATTATCCCTACTAGGGCTTTAATGGTCTACCTAAACGGCGATTTTATCGCAAAAGACAAAGCCTCTATTTCAGTTATGGATAGAGGTTTTTTATTTGGTGATGGCGTGTACGAAGTTATACCGGCTTACAATGGAAAAATATTCCGTCCAACTGAACATTTAGATCGCCTACAAAAAAGTCTTGACTCAATTCAAATCACCAATCCGTATTCACACAATAAATGGATTAATATTCTTAACAAACTGGTCAACCATTCATCCAGTACAAATCAATCACTCTATCTGCAAATTACTCGTGGCACGGACACTAAGAGAAAGCATAATTTTGATGCACTCACACCAACAATCTATGTGGAATCTAACCCACTTACTTCTAAAACAAAACAAGAACTGTCAAAAGGTTTTAGCGCTATTAGTGCTCAAGACATTCGCTGGAGTAGATGTGATATTAAAGCCACTTCACTTCTGGCTAATGTTCTTTATGCTCAAGATGCAAAAAAACATAACGTTGAAGAAGTTATCCTTTACCGTGACAACCAAATCACCGAAGGTGCAACCTCTAATGTGTTTATACTAAAAAACAACATTCTGTACACTCACCCTACTGGGGCAAACATCCTATCAGGCATTACTCGTGACTTAGTATTAGAAAGCGCTAGCGCTTGCAGCATACAAATCCAAGAAAGTTCTTTTTCATTAGACAATATTTTTACTTCAGATGAGTTATGGATTTCCAGCTCAACACGTGAAATTATGCCCATTACCAAACTCGACAATAAGCCCATCAATCAGGGAAAGGTTGGTGCAATTTGGGGATGTGTTTTTGAGTATTATCAACGACTAAAAAATGATTGATCAACGCCTAGATTCACTTACTGACTATCTAGAACGATTCTTTGATGATGAAAATTTTGTCATTACTCTCGCTAGTGACGATGCTAGCTTTCGTCGCTACTTTAGAATAGAGCGTGATAATTCCAGCTTTATCGCCATGGATGCACCCCCTTCAAAAGAAAAATGTGAACCCTTTATTCGCATTGCTAAACACTTGGTCGCTGGTGGTGTACATGCTCCAAAGATCATTGAAGCGAATCTAGAGCAAGGTTTTTTATTGTTAGAAGACTTGGGTAATCAAACTTTTCTAGATAAGCAGCAAAAAAGTTTTGATATTCAGCATTATAAAAATGCCATTGATGTTCTAATTAACATTCAATCATTAAACACCAAGTCGGCTGATATTTCACCATACAATCACGCCCTGCTCACTGCTGAAATGCAACTACTGATCGACTGGTACTTGCCAACACTTACCAATGAACAAAATATTCAACTACAAACAATTTTTACTTTGTTGACTGACAATGCACTAAATCAAAATCAAGTATTTGTTCATCTCGACTATCATTCACGCAACCTGATGGTACTTAATGATAATGACCTTGGTGTAATTGATTTCCAAGATGCGGTTATTGGCGCAAACACTTACGATCTTGTGTCATTACTTAAAGATGCTTACTTTGAATTAAAACCAACTGAAGTGCAAACCTTACTTGCGTATTTTTACAAAAAAACCAATCTCGATATTGATTTTGCTGAATTTAAAAAACAGTTTGATTTCATGGGCGTCCAGCGTCACCTTAAAATATTAGGGATTTTTAAACGATTATCCATTCGTGATGGCAAACACCAATATTTAGAAAACATCCCTTTGGTGGTCAAGTATGTACTCAATATGGCTGATAAATACCCAGAAATATCAAACTTAAAGGACATTCTATGTTTGGCATGATACTGGCAGCAGGCAGAGGCGAGCGCATGATGCCACTCACAAAAGACACGCCCAAGCCACTCATTAAAGTTAAAAACAAAGTATTAATCAAACACTCAATCAATGCATTTAAAAAAGCCAATATTACCAATATCGTCATCAACACCTCTTATCTAGGCGAACAAATTAAATCTCACTTAGGTGACGGTTCAAAACTTGGGGTAACTATTAACTACAGCAACGAGCCTGAAGGTGCACTAGAAACGGCTGGCGGTATTATCAAAGCTTTACCACTCTTAGGCGATAAACCTTTTGTGGTGATTAATTCTGACGTACTTTGTGATTACGACTTATCCAAACTCACGCTACCAGTTGGCTCACTTGCACATTTGGTACTGATTGATAATCCACCTCACAATCCAAATGGTGATTTCTCATTGGTGAACAACCATCAAGTTACCAATGTTCATGGGCAGTCTTGCACTTTTTCAGGCATTGGCATTTACCATCCAGATTTATTTAAATCGCATTTAGAGTTTGAGCAAAAATTACCGCTCTATCCTATTCTCAAAGAAGCCATCGCCAACGGAAAACTCAGTGGCGAGCATTATGACGGCTATTGGCAAGATGTCGGCACACCGGAACGTTTAGAATTAGCCAACAATTCTTAAAAAACCGTCATTTACAAAATTTCCGATATTTTTCAAAAAATAATTCGCGTAAAATGATTTTTGGTAGTGCTAAGGGTGCGCCGACAATGAGTGGTTATGAACTCCGCCAGGTCCGGAAGGAAGCAACGGTAATAATTTTTTCATGTGTTGGATGTTATTCTTGGTGCTGCCACTTTTATTTAAAGTAAACTATTTTAATGAGTCAACATTATCAAGTTTTAGCCCGTAAATATCGCCCTCACACTTTCAGTGAAATGGTTGGTCAAACACACACGGTTAAAACCTTGATTAATGCGCTTGATGCTAACAATCTTCACCATGGTTTTTTGTTTACCGGTACGCGCGGCGTAGGCAAAACCACCATTGCCCGTATCTTTGCTAAATCCATTAATTGTGAAGTGGGTGTTAGCTCTACTCCTTGTGGCAAGTGCGCTACTTGTGTTGAGATCGATAAAGGCCAATCGGTTGATATTATCGAAATTGACGCTGCCTCTAATAGAGGTATTGATGATATACGTGGCATTATAGAAAATGCGCAGTACGTGCCAACTAAAGATCGCTATAAAGTTTTTATTATTGACGAGGTTCATCAACTCACAAAAGATAGTTTTAATGCGCTACTTAAAACTCTAGAAGAGCCACCAGAGCATGTAAAGTTTTTACTGGCAACAACCGATCCTCAAAAATTACCCATTACTGTACTGTCTCGTTGCCTACAGTTCACTCTTAATCAACTTACTCACGAAGAAATCCTTGGCCAGTTGAAGTTTATTATGAAAGCTGAGGGCTTGGAATTTGAAGAACTGGCCCTTAGTCAAATTGCTGATTTTGGTAATGGCTCTATGCGTGACGCGCTCAGTCTACTTGACCAGTCTATCGCTTATGGAAATGGTAGTGTTATGGTTAAAGACATTAAGGCCATGTTAGGCTTGGTTCACCATGATGATATTATTTCCTTGGCAACTCACTTATTTAATCAAGACGCTGAAGCGGTGATTAACTTTGTTAAGGAATTGTCTCACAAAGGTGAGAATTTAGCTCATGCACTCAAAGATTTAACCAGTCTTTTTCATCAAATATCGATTGCTCAGATTATTGACAACACTCAAATTTCTGATGAAATTAAAGCTTTGTCTGCTCAAATTTCTAACCAAGATTTGCAGTTGTTTTATCACATGGGAATTAACGGCTCTAAAGAATTACCACTCGCCCCGAGCGAACAAATTGGCTTTGAGATGACACTACTTAGAATGCTGGCATTTCACTCTAACATTGAGACAGTAACTGAAAAAAAAACACTAAAAATAGCACCTAAGGCTAAGCCCAAACCAGAGGCTAAAAAAAAACAAAAATCTGAATCAGTACCCAAGCCAAAGAAAAAAACCAATAAAGTAAAAATTGCCTTTAATATCAACTCTCAACAAGATTGGGAAGATTTAAGCAAATCGCTCAAATTTACTGGTGCGGTAGAGATGTTGATTAAAAATACTGTGTTCGACAGTGTGTTTAATGAGGTATTAACACTCACTTTAGATGAGCAGTTTAAAAGTCTGATGACTGACCAAATGCAACTCAACATACAAAACACACTGCAAGATCATTTTAGTAAAATATCACTTAATATTATTTTTGGTAAACCAAAAGTGCAAACACTCGCTCAGAAAGAAATACAAACCAAAGATGAAAAAATAGCAAAAAACCAAAAAGACTTCTTAAGTAATAAGGGTGTACAAGAATTACAAAAGATATTTAACGCAGAGGTTGATTTAAAATCAATCCATGAAATTACCACAAATTAGGAGAATCTATGTTTAAAGGCGGAATGGCTAGCATGATGCAAAAAGCTCAAAAAATGCAAGAAGACATGCAAAAAGCTCAAGCAGAAATCAAAAACCTAACAGCGACTGGCAAAGCCGCTGGTGGTGCAGTGCAAGTAACTATTAATGGTGAGCATGAAGCCACCAACCTTCAAATCGATGAAGGTGTCATGGATGATAAAGACATGCTGGAAGATTTAATTCTTACCGCTATTAACGACGCTACTAAACAAATCGCTGACGCATCAGCTACCAAAATGCAAAGTGCGACTGGTGGAATGAAGTTGCCTGGTGGAATGAACTTACCCTTCTAATGATTGAAAAACTAAACAAAACCTTTTGTGCGCTACCTGGTGTTGGTAGCAAAACTGCACAACGCTTTGTTTACCATCTATTAGAACGTGATCGAGAAGGTGGATTCGAACTGGCTAAGGCTTTGGTTGATGCTATGGAGCATGTTAAGCACTGCTCATCATGCCGCACACTTAGTGAAAAAAATATTTGCAATATTTGTGCTAATGATGTGCGTGACTCATCACAACTTTGTATTGTTGAAACCCCAACTGATATTCATGCCATTGAACAAAGTGGTGTTTACAAGGGTAAGTATTTTGTTCTTAGTGGTTACCTCTCTCCTATTGATGGCATCGGTGCTGCTGAGCTTGGTTTAGATGAACTAGAGCAAAAACTGCGCAATCTAAAAGTGGAAGAAATTATCTTGGCCACTAACGCTACGGTTGAAGGCGAGGTTACTGCTCATTACATCAGTAATATGGCAAAGCAATTTGATGTTCAAATCACCCGTATTGCTCATGGCATTCCGATTGGTGGTGAACTTGAATATGCCGATATTAACACCATTGCTCATGCCCTATCCGGTCGTAAGAACTACGATTAGAATTTCTTAGATAGTAACTCTATCTCATATCCATCAGGATCTTTTAAAAACCCGACAATGGTTGTGCCAGCACTCATTGGCCCTGCTTCGCGTATGACTTGTGCACCTTTTGATCTCGCCATCTCAACAGCTTTATAGACATCTTCGACATTAATGGCAATATGGCCAAAACCTGTACCCACCTCATAACCATCCTTGCCCCAGTTATAGGTTAACTCTAGTGCTGGATTTTCTGATTCTGGGCCATAACCCAAAAACGCTAAGGTGAATTCTCCCTTGGGGTATTCTTTTTGACGTAACAGACTCATCCCTAAAACTTCGGTATAAAACGCAATGGATTTGTCCAAATCCCCGACTCGTAACATTGTGTGCAAAATTCTCATAATAACTCGCTATAATCCAAATACTTATTATTATAAACACCAAACGAATGACAGACACACTTAGCCATTGGGATAAAGTTTACCAAAGTAAAGACCATGCCCAGGTCAGCTGGCATCAGGATCACGCCACACTATCATTTGACTGGATATTGGCATATACGAACAAAAATGCTAATATTATTGATGTCGGTTCTGGTGTGTCAATATTGGCTGATAATTTATTGGATGAGGGTTATGCCAATTTATCATTATTAGAGTTATCTTTCACTGCGATTCAAACGACACAAGAGCGCTTAAAAAGCGATGCTAACAAAGTTAATTTTTATAATGAAAATATCCTAAATTTTCAATCAGATACTCAATTTGACTTATGGCATGATCGTGCGGTTTTTCATTTTCTAACCGATGAAGAAGATCGGCAAACTTACCTTAATAAGCTCAATCAATATCTCAAACCTCAAGGCTATTTTTTACTAGCAACCTTTGCACCAACCGGCCCTAAACAATGTTCAGAGCTAGCTATTGTGCAATACGATAAAGATAAAATCACCCAACTACTTGGGAAGAAATTTAATCTTATTAAAACCACGTCTGAAACCCACCTTCATCCTAATGGCAGTACGCAAGATTTCAATTATTTTTTATTTCAAAAGATTTAAAGAATAATTTTGTCAGCGCGTAATTCTTGCTGAACATTGTTCTCATCCATAAAGATTAAATACTCTGCACTTATTTTGGTAATAATGTCTTTAGGCTGAATGGTTTGATTCCTGCCGTCGATGCTTACTTGCATTGATTGACCATGCATAATCGCTAACTCGTAAATACTATGAGCTTCGCAAGAAATTCTTTGATAATCATTCATGGTGCTTTAATCAATAAGAGTTTATTTTCTCGAGTCATGGATTTAATCTCATATTCTCGCCTAGAAGCTACGCTTCTGTCTTTGGCGTTTTCTTGGTATACCAATTCACACGGGGCATTGGCTCGAGTATATTTGGCGCCGCCTACCAACTCACCATTGTGTTGCTTAATGCGTTTTTCTAGGTGATTGGTAATACCGCAATACAAACTATCATCAACACAGCGTAATAGGTAGACTACCCAAAGATTATCATCCATTTTGTACAGAGGTTAAAGTAAGTTACGGGCATTCTATCTTAAAAATTGTTATAAACTAGATGCATGTTAAAACTATTTACCTATCTGTCTTTACTGATTTCAGGGGCTATCTATGCAGCTGATATTGATCAAAGGATCTTAATTGATGGTGAAGTTTTGTACACAGAAGAGTGTCAAAAATGCCATGACAATAGCTTAGTACCTATTAGTGATGGTACTTCTATGCAATCATTAGACGACATTAGATGGCAAATATCCACTTGCGTTACCGCTTTAGGTATTTTTTGGATGCCAAATGATGAAGAAGATGTAGCACAGTATCTAAATCACGATTTCTTCCACTTTAAAAACACACCAAAACCCGATAGCTAAAGCGCTTCATTTCTATACTTGTTGGGTAATTTTATTGGTATAATTGCACAGTTTTATCCATCTTTATACGTTAATGGAAAAGACTTACAATCCTGAACAAATTGAGACGAAATATCGCTCACTTTGGGAAGATAAAAATCTATTTTCTTCCGATTCAAACTCCACTAGCGAAAACGCCTACTGCATTATGCTGCCGCCACCAAATGTGACGGGTAGTCTGCATATGGGGCATGCTTTCCAACATACGATTATGGATGTGCTTACCCGTTACCATCGTGGCAAGGGTGATCAAACACTTTGGCAGCCAGGCACAGACCACGCAGGTATTGCAACACAAATGGTGGTTGAACGTCAACTTGCAGCACAAGATATCACCCGTCATGATGTTGGCCGTGAAAAATTTATTGAAAAAATTTGGGATTGGAAAGAGCATTCTGGTGGCACTATCACCAGTCAGATGCGTCGTCTTGGTGCTTCGGTTGATTGGGAAAGAGAGCGCTTCACCATGGATGACGGCCTTTCGGATGCCGTACATAAAGTCTTTATTCAGCTTTACAACGAAGGTTTAATCTATCGTGGCAAGCGACTGGTTAACTGGGATCCTGTCTTACATACAGCGGTATCTGATCTTGAAGTCATCAGCACAGAAGAACAAGGCTCTTTGTGGCACATGCGCTACCCTATTACTGATACCGACAAGGTTATGGTGGTTGCTACCACTCGCCCTGAAACCATGTTGGGCGATAGCGCTGTTGCCGTACATCCAGACGATGAACGCTATGCGCACTTTATTGGTAAAACCATTGACCTACCACTCACTGAGAGAAAAATAACCATCATTGCTGATGATTATGTCGATATGGAGTTCGGTACCGGTTGTGTAAAAATTACCCCTGCTCATGACTTTAACGACTATGAAATGGGCCAGCGTCATAACTTAGACGTCATCAACATCCTAACTGATGATGCCAAAATTAACGACACCGTTAAAAGTGCTTATGCTGGTATGGATCGATTTGATGCGCGTAAACAAATGGTTAAAGATTTAGATGACCAGGGCTTACTAGAAAAAATTGAACCGCATACTTTGATGGTGCCTCGTGGTGATCGAACTCACGCTGTGATTGAACCTTATATGACTGACCAATGGTTTGTTAAGGTTGCACCATTGGCCAAGCCTGCGATTGATGCGGTGAAAAATGGCGATATTCGTTTCATCCCAGAAAACTGGAATAAAACTTATTTCAACTGGATGGACAACATCCAAGACTGGTGTATTTCTAGGCAAATCTGGTGGGGGCATCGTATTCCTGCTTGGTACGACACTGAGGGTAATATTTATGTCGCAGATTCACTAGAAGAAGCGCAAACGCAAGCTGGCAAAGGTGTGGCACTTAGACAAGATGAGGATGTATTAGACACGTGGTTCTCTTCTGCGTTATGGCCGTTTTCAACCCTAGGCTGGCCAGAGAAAACGCCAGAGCTATCGCGTTTTTATCCAACCAATGTTTTGGTTACTGGCTTTGATATTATCTTCTTTTGGGTGGCTCGCATGATTATGTTTGGGCTAAAATTTGCCGACGATGTGCCATTTAAAGACATCTACATTACAGGGCTAATCAAAGATGGACAGGGGCAAAAAATGTCTAAGTCTAAGGGCAATGTCTTAGACCCAATCGATTTGATTGATGGCATTAGCTTAGACGACCTACTGGTTAAAAGAACCCAAGGCATGATGCAGCCAAAAATGGCTGAAAAAATTAAAAAGCAAACCCAAGGTGAATTCCCAGATGGTATTCCTTCATTCGGCACCGATGCGCTTAGATTTACCTTTGCAGCACTCGCTTCATTTGGTCGTGATATTAAGTTTGATCTTAAGCGTGTTGAGGGTTATCGTAATTTTTGTAACAAGTTATGGAATGCTTCTCGCTTTGTATTGATGAAGCTTGAAGGCGACACTATTGATGCCAAAGCTACTTTATCCACTTCAGATGAGTGGATTTTATCGCGCCTACAAGCCACCAAAGTAAACGTTGAAAAACACTTAGAAGATTACCGTCTTGATCTAATGAGTCAAGAACTATACGAATTTGTATGGCATGACTATTGTGATTGGTATTTAGAACTATCCAAGCCTTTATTGGCAGATGATAAAACTAAGGCCGGCACACAGGCAACGCTATTAAAGGTATTGAATGAGATTTTGACCTTGTTACACCCAATCATTCCGTTTATCACTGAAGAGATTTACGAACAATGTTGTACGCTTACAGGCAAGGACAGTGAAAGTCTAATGGCTCAAGCCTACCCTGAAGTTGAACAAAATTTAGTTTCAACACAAGCTGAAGAAGAAGTGAAATGGCTGCAAACATTCATTCTTGGTATTCGTCAAATTCGCGGTGAAATGAACATTCCTCCTTCAAAACCTCTACCTTGTTTTGTACAAAACACCACTAACATTGACAAACAATACCTTAATGAGCACTCTCAACTATTAACCAGTCTTGCAAAATTAGAAGCAATTAACCAGCTTTCAGAAACCGATGAAGCGCCAGAATCAGCCACTGCACTTGTAGGCGATATGAAAGTGTTAATACCACTTGCAGGATTGATCGACAAAGACCAAGAGATTGCACGTCTCAATAAGGAAATTGAAAAATTAGAGAAACAAAAAACACAATTTTCAGCCAAACTTAACAACGAAAAATTTGTCTCTGGCGCACCCGAGGCAGTTGTTAATAAAGAAAAAGAAAAATTACTGTCGGTTGAAAGTGCTATTATTGACTTACGTTCGCAATTAAAAAAAATAACAGCCTTATGAAATTAATTAAATATTTTTTATTACCATTAGCACTAATAAGCACCATTGTTAGTGCTCAATCATACGTGTATGTAACTGATATGGTTGACATTCCAATACGATTAGACAACAAAATTACAAGCGATAATCTACTAAGAATGTTACCTTCAGGAACCAAATTAGAAATACTTTCAACTGAGAATGGCTGGACTAAAGTTAAATTTGAGGAAACCATAGGCTGGATGATTTCACGCTACTTGACCAATAATCCACCTGCTCAAGCTCAACTCGAAAAACTTAAACGAACTTACAATGCCAATAAACGTAAAATTTTAAATACTAAACAAAGAAGTGTTGACCTTGAAGAGCAAGTCAAATCATTAAAAAATAAAAATACACTACTGTCTGTTCAAACAGGAAAATCACAAGCAGAAAAGGAACACATTGAACAAGTTTATAAAGATGCGCTCAAGCTTGAATACACTAATCAAAAACTAAAAACAGAAGTCTTACAGCTAAAAACAGAAGTCCAACTACTAA
This sequence comes from Gammaproteobacteria bacterium, assembly GCA_029941485.1. GTDB lineage: Bacteria > Pseudomonadota > Gammaproteobacteria > PS1 > Pseudothioglobaceae > SUP05. The sequence goes on from JAPYOZ010000013.1 coordinate 11,631, forward strand.
AAAACAACAATACCATTGGTCAAGAATCCAGCTCTAGAAATTGGTTTATTGTCGGTGCCCTTATTTTATTTTTTGGAATGGTAATAGGGCTCATCTTTTCAAAGTTTACAAATCAAAGGAGGTATTAAATGAACTTACTAAAAACTGCACTAACTTTTGATGATGTATTGTTAGTCCCTGCTCATTCAACAACAATGCCTAAAGAGGTTAGTTTAAAGACTCAATTAACCAAAAACATCACTCTCAACACCCCTATTCTATCAGCAGCCATGGACACAGTTACTGAGGCTAGATTAGCCATCACTATTGCTCAAGAAGGTGGTATTGGTATTATCCATAAAAACATGTCTGTTGAGCAACAAGCCAATGAGGTGCGCAACGTTAAGCGCTTTGAATCAGGCATTATTCGTGATCCGATTACCATTAATCCAAAAGCAACGATTAAAGATGTTTTTGATATGCAGCAGCAGCACAAAATCTCTGCCCTTCCTGTGGTTGAAGGCAATACCATTGTCGGCATGATTACCGGTCGTGACGTGCGTTTTGAAACACACTTAGACGAGACAGTGGCAAACCTTATGACACCGCAAGATAAACTCATCACTGTTAAAGAAGGTACGGATATGTCTGAAGTGAGAGCATTACTTCACCAACATCGTATTGAGCGCGTGGTTATCACTGATGATAAATTCAATCTTCAAGGCATGATCACTGTTCGTGATATTCAAAAATCCACTGACTTTCCAAATGCTTGTAAAGATGATGCCGAGCAACTACGTGTTGGTGCAGCAGTTGGTGTTGCAAGTGGTACAGGCGAGCGCATCGATGCGTTAGTTGAAGCGGGTGTCGATGTAATTGTGATTGATACGGCACATGGTCACTCCCAAGGTGTACTAGATAGAGTCATTAAAACCAAAAAATCACACCCAACTTTAGACATTATTGCTGGCAATATTGCCACAGGAGATGCAGCGCTTGACTTGGTTAAAGCAGGTGCAGATTGTGTTAAAGTTGGTATTGGTCCAGGAAGTATCTGTACCACACGCATTGTTGCCGGTGTGGGTGTGCCACAAATTACTGCAATTTCTGATGTAGCAGAGGCACTTAAAGATACTGGCATACCACTCATTGCTGATGGCGGTATTCGCTATTCAGGTGATATTTCCAAAGCCTTTGCCGCTGGCGCATACTGTGTAATGCTTGGCTCAATGCTTGCTGGCACTGAAGAATCTCCAGGTGAGGTGGAACTTTATCAAGGTCGTTCTTATAAATCATATCGTGGTATGGGTTCAATTGGTGCAATGAATCAAGCACACGGATCATCGGATCGTTATTTCCAATCAGACTCTAAAGCAGATAAACTCGTACCAGAAGGTATTGAAGGTCGTGTGCCATTCAAAGGGTCTATCCGCCCTATCATTCATCAAATGGTTGGCGGCGTTAGATCATCAATGGGTTACACAGGCTGTGAAAATTTAGAGAAGATGCGCACAGATGCTGTCTTTGTGCAAGTGACGTCAGCCGGTATGGTCGAGTCTCATGTGCATGATGTTTCAATCACTAAAGAGGCGCCAAACTACCATCAATAGTGGTAAATTTTTTCAACACCTGTGTTGTCTAAAAGCTCTAGTCGGTCATTTATTATTAAATAAACTCCCAACTTTCACTTTTCTTACACCTTAAACTTGAGAAAAATTTTCCAACTATTGAGACAAAAATTTCAATGATTAAATTTGGAAAAATCTCTGAGCATGAATTTCTGAGCGATTATTGGCAGAAAAAACCTTTGCTTATCAAGCACGCATTGCCTAACTTTATCTCACCCATTACTCCTGATGAGTTGGCTGGTTTATCACTAGAAGAAGAATTTGAATCGCGCCTTGTGCGAGGTTCAACCTCGAATGGTAAATGGGATCTCACTAATGGTCCATTTACCGAAAACACCTTTACCCAACTGCCTGAGCAGGATTGGACGCTATTGGTGCAAGGAGTAGATCGGTTTGTGGATGAAGTTTACGATTTAATCGACCATTTCGATTTTATTCCTCGTTGGCGTTTTGACGATGTAATGATTTCATACGCAGCCAAAGGTGGTAGTGTCGGCCCGCATTTTGATTATTACGATGTGTTTCTACTACAAGGAAGCGGTAGACGACAATGGCACTTAAGCACACAGCATTGTGAAATGGATAATTACTTAAGCAATGTACCGCTCAGAATCATGGATACTTTTAAGGCAGAACAAATATGGAACGTAGAGCCGGGTGATGTTTTGTACATCCCTCCTAAAGTTGCACATCATGGTGTTAGTCTGGATGATGAATGCACAACACTTTCATTTGGTTATCGTGCTTATTCATCACAAGAACTACTTGAATCATTAAACTTAAAATGCTCAGACCAAGAGCAAAACTACTATCAAGACCCTATTTGGAAACAACATAACACACCTGCACTAATACCTGAGGTAGCCATTATTCAAGCACAAAAAATACTAAATATTAATGCCGATGAATTTGCCTGCTTTGTCACTAAACTAGATACCTTAGATAGGCGATTGTTACAGCATTTTGAATCTGAACCATTCAATTCACAAACACAATACAAGCTACATCCAAGTTGCAAAATTGCCTACTTACTAATTAACAAAATACCCAAAGTGTTTATCAATGGTGAATATTTTAATACTCAAGAATTTGATGCTGAAACTGTAATACAGTTTTGCAATCAACGCACAATCGATACCAAAGATCATAAGCAACTAACTAAAAATCTATTTAAGCAAAATTTAATATACATACAGGATTGATTTTAGGGATAATAGCTCGGGTTTTATGGCTTAAATTCTGCCTTAAGTTTTATCTAAAATGCATTTACAGTTAATCATTTAGATGTGTTTCAAATAAAGCTTATTCAATTCAAACCATAGAGCGTCTTTTATAAACCTGTAATAGTCAAAACCTACTGCGTGAGGAATTGCCTATTTATCTTACGGAGAATTTTTCATGGAAATGAATATCGTTACAAAAAGCTTTGCCATGGGCAAACACACAATTACATTAGAAACTGGTCGTATCGCTAGACAAGCACACGGTGCAGTATTAGCAAGCATGGATGACACACAAGTATTAGTTACTGTGGTTGGCTCTAAAGAAATGCGCCCGGGACAAGATTTCTTCCCGCTTTCAGTGGATTACATTGAAAAAACATACGCTAATGGTAAGATTCCTGGTGGTTTTTTAAAGCGTGAAGCAAGACCCAGCGAAAAAGAAACACTCACATCGCGTTTAATTGATCGCCCTATCCGTCCATTATTCCCTGCTGGTTTTATGAACGAAATTCAAGTTTTAATTACGGTTATTTCTGCCAACTCTGAGGTTGATCCAGACATGATTGCAATGCTAGGTGTTTCTGCAGCATTAAGCATCTCTGGTGTTCCATTCAGCGGACCAATTGGTGGCGCTAGAGTGGGTTACAAAGACGGTGAATACATTCTTAACCCAACTTATTCTGAACTGGCTGATTCAGACCTGGATATGGTTGTAGCCGGTACCAATGAAGCGGTGCTAATGGTTGAATCAGAAGCCAACGAACTTTCTGAAGAAATAATGCTAAGCGCAGTTATGCATGCACATGATCAGTATCAAGTAGCCATTACTAACATTGCTGAGTTTACAGCTGAAGTTGGCGGTGAAAAATGGGATTGGGAAGCTCCTGCTATTAATGAAACGCTGTTAAATAACATTAAATCTCAATTTGGTGTACAAATTGATGAGGCTTACCAAATTAAAGAAAAATTAGACCGTTACGCTAAAATTGGTGAAATTAAAACTGCCGCTATCAAAGCATTAGTCAGTGACGACGAAGATGGAAATTCAGCCGATGAAGTTAATAAATACTTCAAGAAAATTGAAAAATCAACCGTTCGTGAGCGCATTCTAAACAACGAACCACGTATTGATGGACGTGACAATGAAACTGTGCGTGAACTAAAAATTGAAACTGGCGTATTGGATAATACTCACGGTTCTGCTCTATTCACCCGTGGTGAAACACAAGCATTAGTGGTAACCACATTAGGATCTAAGCGCGATGCACAACTCATTGAAAAACTAGAAGCTTCTGAGCGTCAAAATGACTATTTCTTACTGCACTATAATTTCCCTCCGTATTGCGTTGGTGAAACGGGTCGTGTTGGAACTACTAAACGTCGTGAAATCGGTCATGGTCGTTTGGCTCGTCGTGGCATTGCTGCTTGTCTTCCAAGCATTGAAGAATATCCATACACAATTCGCGTTGTGTCTGAAATTACTGAATCCAACGGATCCAGCTCTATGGCGAGTGTTTGTGGTTCTTCATTATCACTCATGGATGCCGGTGTACCACTCAAAGCGCCAGTAGCGGGTATTGCAATGGGCCTTGTAAAGGAAGATGATAGATTTACCGTACTAACAGATATCTTGGGTGATGAAGATCACTTAGGTGACATGGACTTTAAAGTGGCTGGTACATCACGTGGTGTAAACGCTTTACAAATGGACATTAAAATCCAAGGCATCACGCAAGAGATTATGGACATTGCCTTGAAGCAAGCGAAAGAAGCGAGATTAAATATCTTAGGTCAAATGAATCAAATAATTTGTGAGCCTAACACATCAAGCAAAAATGCACCTAAAACTGCTGTTATCAAAATTGATAAAGATAAGATACGTGATCTTATTGGTAAAGGTGGTGAAACCATTAAAGGCATTATCTCAACATCTGGCGCTAGTGTCGATGTTGATGACGATGGCAACGTAAACGTTTTTGCTAATACTCAAGAGGGTTATGATAAGGCTGTTCAAATGGTCAAAGATGTGACTGCTGTACCTGAAGTGGATAAAATTTACTCGGGTAGAGTAGCTAAAATTGTTGAATTCGGTGCCTTTGTTAACATTATGCCTAACCAAGATGGTTTGTTGCACATTTCTGAAATCGCTCATGAGCGTGTTGAAAAAGTAGAGGATTATCTGAAAGAAGGCGATGAAATCGAAGTAAAAGTACTGGGTGTAGACAGAGGCCGTATTAAACTGTCTCGCAAAGTGCTTTTAGATAAATAATCGTCTGATTAACCATCTAATTTAAAGCCACCGTTCTAAGGTGGCTTTTTTAATCATGCCTATTTATCTAGTATTTTTATCCGTTGTTGCCATCTGGTCAACCACACCACTTGCTATCCAATGGTCAACATTAGGGTCAAGCTTTAACTTTGGTGTAGCCTCCAGAATGTTTATTGGCTTAGGGATTTGCCTATTATTATTGCTAATAAAACAACAAAAACTAAACACCAGTAGTATTGCTATTAGTAACTATATCTACGCAGGGGTTGGTGTGTTTGTGACCATGAGTTTGGTTTATTATTCTTCCCAAAGTATTCCTTCTGGCATTATCTCGGTTGTATTTGGCCTTACCCCAATTATTACTGGAGTGTTTGCACTGGTATTACTCAAAGAACCTTTCTTTAAATTGCACAAAATAGTTGGACTGTTATTAGGAATAGGTGGACTAATAATTATTTTTGGTCACACACTAACGATTGCTTCTGAATTAATACTAGGATTATTGGCAGTTACTTTTGCCATGACGTTCCAGTCTTTTATTTCAGTGAAACTCAAACAAATTAATGCAAATATTTCTGCACTAGAAACTACTACTGGAGCATTAATTATTAGCGTACCTTTGTTTATCCTAAGTTGGGCCTTAACCGAAGGCAATATTCCAATCATCACACTCAAAGCTACCCTATCAATTGGCTATTTAGCAGTCTTTGGCTCGGTAATTGGCTTTATGTCGTACTATTATCTAATCAGGCATACTAGTGTACGTGTGGTTGGAATTGTGCCACTAATTACTCCAGTGTTTGCATTACTACTCGGTGCAACTCTTAACTATGAAACCTTAACAAGCACTCAACTAAGCGGTATCATTCTCGTACTAATTGGCTTGGGCTATTATGAATATGGTGGACAAACAACTCGCAACGGTCTGAATGGAAAAAACAATGGATAACAAAATTACTGAACTGGAAGAAAAATTTTCTCATCTTGATCATTCGGTTGAAGAACTCAACGATGTAATTTTCCGTCAAACACAAAAAATTGATAAACTAGAAGCAATGATTAAACATTTATCAACTCAATTAGAACAACTCAACGATGAACAAAAAGGAGATACTCAAGTAATTGATGATCGACCGCCTCATTATTAAGGACGTCTTTAACTACTTTCTATTCAGTACCGGGGAATCAAACTTTAAACCGTCCCAACCGTAAGTAATAAAATTACGGATATTTCCATGAGAATCACTCTCAGGTGTATTGAGCACGTCTTGATAGTATTGGCCAAAACAATGCAGTGTCTCTAACTGGGTTAATTGATGAATAGCGGCAAAACAAAACAACTTGGCACTGCCTTGATTTTCATCTAAAGTATTCTCAACCTCACCATTGGTAAATGCAGAAGGCGTATAGTCATAGTCATCTTCAATCAAGTCAATCAAATCTTCGAATTTCATTCTCGCGCCCGATCTAAGCTCTTCTAAATATTCCTCTTGTGTCATTCTCCCTCCTATTTGAAATTATTTGACTTACACAGTCATTGGGTTTGGTTTACTGGTATTTATACCGTATTTTTCAACCGCTTGTGCAACTACTGACTCGTCCATCTCACCTTCATCAACCAAAGCTTTAAGTGCTGCTAAAGTTACATAATTAGCATCCACTTCAAAGAAGTCTCTAAGTGCAGCCCGTGAATCAGAGCGACCAAAGCCGTCAGTTCCTAACACTTCATAACGATTCGGAATGTATTTACGCACTTGCTCGGCATAGTTACGCATGTAGTCCGTAGTCGCAATAACAGGGCCTTTAGTGGCTGATAAGCATTGAGTAATGTACGGCACTTGTGGCTCATTAGTGCTGAATCGATTTTCTCGGTCAATCGCTTGCGCTTCACGGGTTAATTCGTTAAAACTGGTAACTGACCAAATACTTGATTTAACGTCCCAATCGTCTGCTAACATTTGTGCCGCTTTTTCAACCTCTCTTAGAATAGTACCACAACCTAAGAGTTGCACTTCAGTTTTACTGCTACCCACTTCTTTAAGCGGGTAAATGCCTTTAATAATACCTTGTTCAGTATCTTTTGGCATTTCTGGATGAGTGTAAAGCTCATTCATGGTTGTTATGTAGTAAAAAACATTTTCATGTTTTTCATACATTCTATAAAGACCACTGCGAATAATAACTGCTAATTCATAAGCGTACGTAGGGTCGTAAGAAATACAATTTGGAATGGTGTTTGCCACTAACAAAGAATCACCATCTTGATGCTGTAATCCTTCACCATTTAGCGTTGTACGTCCTGCCGTACCTCCGATCAAGAAACCTTTGGCTTGCATATCTCCTGCCGCCCAAGCCAAATCACCCACACGTTGGAAACCAAACTTAGAATAATAAATGTAGA
>JAPYOZ010000014.1 GCA_029941485.1 Gammaproteobacteria bacterium
AGAGGTACGCCAACTACAGGTAATAGGCCTGATACCATACCGATATTAACAAAAACATAAGTAAAGAAAACCATTATTAGGCTAGCACCAAGAAGTTTTGAGAAGTTGTCTTCTGACTGAAACGAAATAACAAAGCCACGATAAATAATTAACCCATAGATTGTTAATAAAAATACAATGCCTAAAAATCCCAATTCTTCGGCAATAACCGAGAAGATAAAATCAGTTGTGTGTTCGGGCAAGAAGTTAAGTTGAGACTGCGATCCTTGTTCTAGGCCTTTTCCAAATAGACCGCCAGAACCAATGGCGATTTTGGATTGTAGAATGTGGTAGCCTGAACCTAGCGGGTCTGAACTTGGGTCAATCAGTGTTAGTATGCGTTTCTTTTGATAAGCAATGAGTAGATAATTCCAAGCAATGTAACCACTGCCTACAACGAACGAGCTGATTAAACCAAAATTAAGCCAGTTGTTTCTAATGAGTTGGATACGGACTCCTGAGAAAAATAATACGTAAAAACCACTGGCACCGATGAGTAAAGAAGTGCCTAAATCAGGCTGTTTGGCAATGAGAAAAACAATGATAATAATAGAAATTAACGAGAGTAATATTGACAAAGGTTTGGGTGGCAGTGTTTTTTCACTGAGGATTGAGGCAATGGCGATAGGGACAATGACTTTCATTAATTCTGAAGGCTGAAAGCGTACAAAGCCTAAGTCTAGCCAACGCTGGGCACCACCACTTTTAGAGCCAAATAAAATCACCAAGAGTAGCAGGAAGATGCCAAAAAGCATTAAATAAGGTGAATAACGTTTAAATTGATAAGGAGGAATTTGAGCAATAACTAGCATCACACTGATGGCTATCGCAAAATGAATCATTTGTTTGTAGATCATTTGCATTGATCCTGCAGAAGCGCTGTAGAGAACTACAAGGCCAAAAGCACTCAAGCTAATGATGAGTAAAAATAAAATAGTATCCATTTTAAAATAATGCCAAAAATAGCGTATTTGTCTAATAGATATAAGGCTCATAGCAATAACAATCCTACTGAACGTGCATCTGATAACAAAAGGTTAAAACTTCTTTTGGCCGATTCGCTGTTCATACTTTCTGTATTAATTCCCATTTGCTTAATAGCTACTTGTTGTTTGGGAGATAAAAATTGAGGGTATTTTCCAGTACCAATGATCAACAGGTCAATATCATCTTGATTACTTAACGGGAATAGTGAAATTTTATCAATTTCATTCAGTTTGTAAATTTTGACTTCGGTGCAATAATTAGTAGAGATAAAACAAGGTATTTTCAGTGTTGTATGTGCCAGCTCAACTTGTGAGTTATTGGCAGAAACAATACTATTATGATTATGTTCTTGTTCGTTAAATTCCATGGCTTTGCAACGACTATTTAAAGGGCATTATAACAGTGTAAAATTATTTACTTTTTAAATTAGAGGTTTCAATGTCGAATTCCAATGAAACAGATACTTTTGATGCAGATTTAGAAAGTGGTATTGCTGCATTTGACACTAAAAACTTCTCCATGGCGTATCAACTTTTAGCGCCACTTGCTAGCCAAGGAAATGCCGAGTCATTATGGAGATTGGGCATGATGCAAATGAATGGTTTAGGCATGGTTGAAAATCAACCACTGGGTCTTGAAAACTTTATGAAAGCAGCTGAGCAAGGTCATGCATTTGCACATCATATGATTGGTGTTGCCTATATGACCGGTGAAGGCACAGACAAAGACATTAATAAAGCAATTGAATGGTTTGAAAAAGCAGCTGATTTTGGCTTGCCAGGTGCGATGTATGCACTAGGTATGTTGTATGAAGATGGTAAAGAAGTACCAAAAGATACTGAAAAAGTGCAGGCTTGGTACGCCAAAGCCGAAAAGCTTTCTTAAGCTGATGAAATCAAGATTCGCTCCTTCCCCAACAGGTTACTTGCATATTGGCGGCGCTAGAACAGCGTTGTTCGCTTGGCTATGGGCTAGAAAAGAACAAGGTCAGTTTATCTTGCGTATTGAAGATACAGATCGAGAGCGCTCTACCCAAACTTCAGTTGATGCGATCTTGGATGGCATGAAATGGTTAGGATTGGATCATGATAAAGGGCCTTATTATCAAACCGATCGGTTTGATCGGTACAAAACCGTGGTTCAGCAACTGTTAGAAGAGGACAAGGCTTATTATTGTGAATGCTCGCAAGAACGCTTACAAACCCTACGTGATGAGTTGATGGCTAAGGGTGAAAAAGCCAAATATGATGGCCATTGCCAGCACAAGAATCTAACCGCTGGCGTGGTGCGTTTTCGTAATCCAGTCGAGGGTAATGTGGTGTTTTCAGATTTGGTCAAGGGCGAAATTAGCGTACACAACAAAGAGCTCGATGATTTGATTATTGCACGTAGTGATGGCACACCCACTTACAATTTGACTGTGGTAGTGGATGATCACGACATGGAGATTGACTGTGTGATTCGTGGGGATGATCATATTAATAACACCCCTAGACAAATCAATTTATATGAAGCACTTGGTTGGGATCTGCCAGCCTTTGCACACTTGCCGATGATTTTGGGTGGCGACGGTGCAAGACTTTCTAAGCGCCATGGTGCAGTGAGTGTAATGGCCTATCGTGATGCTGGATTTTTGCCAGAAGCATTGTTAAATTATTTGGTGCGTTTGGGTTGGTCACATGGCGATCAAGAAGTATTTTCTATTGATGAAATGATTCGATTATTTGATCTAAAAGACGTTAATAAAGCACCAGGCAGTTTCAACCAAGATAAATTATTATGGCTTAACCAAGAATACATAAAAACCGCGGATATGACACATTTGATTGAGCAGCTTGATTGGCATCTTGATAATCAAGCAATTGATGTTAGTAATGGTCCTGATGTAACCAAAGTGGTTGACGCTCTACGAGAGCGCAGTAAAACTTTGGTTGAAATGGCTGAAAGCATGAAAATGTTTTATCAAGATTTTGATCGGTTTGATGAAAAAGCAGCTAGTAAGCAATTTAAACCTGCTGCTGAGCCAGTCATTAGTGCTTTGATTGATCATTATTCACAGCTAGAAGATTGGTCGAGTACAGCGATTCACGATATTGTAAAAACGGTATGCGATGAGCAGGGTGTAGGTTTTGGTAAAGTCGGCCAACCCCTTAGGTTGGCACTTAGCGGCACGGGCAATGCAGGCAGTATTGATGTGGTGGCTGAGCTTGTTGGTAAAGATAGAACCTTGGCTCGCCTTAAGTTGGCGCTTGATTATATTGTTCAACATTCAAATTAATCAGTTATCATTTTGTCATGAATTTGAACGACTTCAAAACTCGATACCAAGCGTTACAGCAATCAGTTGAAGCTGATTTTTTAAAAGACCCTGATTCAGCCGAAGCGTTAGTACTTGCTCGCAGTGACGGTGTTGACGAGTTGTTAGAAGATATTTGGCAATCTTTTAAAATGGGCAATGATCTGTGCTTAGTAGCCGTTGGTGGTTACGGAAGAAGTGAGTTACACCTTTATTCTGACGTTGATTTGCTGATTCTGATTCCGAATGAATCACACGATACTTATCAAGAAGATATTTCTAATTTCCTAACTTTTTTATGGGACGTTGGCTTAGAGGTAGGGCATGCTACTAGGGATATTCAAGATTGTATTTATGCAATTGATGATTTAAGTGTGGTTACTAATTTACTAGAATCGCGTCTGCTCATTGGCAATAATTCATTATTTTTAAAAATGAAATCAATGATTAAGGCGAGTAACTGGTCTTCACAGTCCTTCTTTGTGGAAAAACAAAAAGAGCAACATAATCGTCATCTTAACTTCTCTAATACGGCTTACAACTTAGAGCCTAATGTTAAAGAAAGTCCTGGTGGACTTAGGGATATACAAACCATTACTTGGGTGGCTAAATGGTATTTCGATGTTAATTTTTTATCCGATCTTGTTGATAAAAATTATTTAACAGAAAATGAATATGCTTTATTAAAGCAGGGGCAATTATTTCTGTGGAAAGTACGATTCGCACTCCATATTATTGCCAAGCATCGAGAAGATAGACTTGCTTTTCAGTATCAAAAGCAAATAGCTACTATATTGGGCTATACGGATGGCGACAGAATGGCGGTTGAAAGTTTAATGAAAGATTATTATCAGACGGTAACAAAAGTATCTCGTTTGAACGATATTTTGTTACAACTTTTAGAAGACAGAGTACTACACACTCAAAATTTAAACGAGCGATTTAATATTAACTATGGTTATATTCAAACAAATAACGACCAAGTGTTTGTCAAAACCCCATCGGCCTTTATTGAGATTTTTTTGTTAATAGCAAAGCATAATTATATTCGTGGTATTAGTGCCTCTACATTGAGACAAATGCAGTTTAGTTTGAATATTATTGATAAGGATTATCATAAGAAAAGAAACAACAACCGATTGTTTATTGAATTATTGCAACAAAAACAGGGTGTTAATAAGGCGCTAAAACTAATGAATCGATATGGCATATTAGAGCATTACATTCCTGCTTTTGGAAAAATAATTGGTTTAATGCAATACGATTTATTCCATGCTTACACAGTAGACCAACACACTTTATTTGTCATTCGTAATTTAAGGCGGTTTTTTGTGCCAGATTTTTCTAAAGAATTTGAGCTGTGCAGTGAAATTGCACAAAATATTCAAAAGCCTGAATTGTTGTTACTGGCAGGTCTTTTTCATGATATTGCTAAAGGTAGGGGCGGGGATCATGCTCAATTAGGTAGTAAAGAGGCGAGGGATTTTTGCAAACACCATCAATTGAAAGCGCAGGAAATTGATTTAGTGGCTGGTTTAGTTGAAAAGCATTTGTTAATGTCGAAAACTGCACAAAAGAAGAACATTGATGATTTTGAAGTCATTGATGAATTCTCTGAAGCAGTCGGTTCAGTAAAGTTTTTAGAATTTTTATATTTATTAACGGTTGCAGACATTAGATCTACCAAGGCTGACTTGTGGAATGATTGGAAAGATTCTTTATTAAAAAAGTTGTTTTATAAAACTAAAGATCATTTGCAAAGTGGCAAAGCAGAACCACCAGAGATCAATCAACAAATAAAAACAATCAAACAATCGGTTAGCATTGAGGCGCAGCGACAAGGTTACGAAGCCAATGAAATTGAGTATTTATTTACAACTCTGCCTAAAGATTATTTTTTGCGCTATGAAATTGATGATATTTTATGGCATCTGGGCGTGGTTATAAGGTGTCAAGATCGAGCAGTAGCGGTTGCATCAAAAATATCTGAGTACAATGTGGTGGATGTATTTGTTTGTAGTAAAGACTCCAAAGGTTTGTTTTTTAGATTGGTTAGCATCATTGAAAAATTCGGCTTAGACATTGTCGATGCTAAAATTCTAACTACAAAAGACCATAAGGCCTACAATACGATTAGTATTTTGCAAGATAAAGTATTTGAACAGATTGATATTAACCAAGAGATAGAAAGTGAACTTGGCCGATCTAGCGAAGGAGTTGAAGAGGTTGGCGCTAAATTATCACACCGTTACTTTGATTACAAAATGAAAATTAATTTTTCCATTAATAAAAAATGGAATTTAACTCAGCTAGAAATTAGTGTGATTGACAAGCAAGGATTACTCTCAAATATTGCCTACATTTTTTTCCAGCTAAACATTTCACTGATTAATGCTAGGATTGCTACCTTGGGAGAAAGAGTGGAGGATCTTTTCTTTATTAGCAATAGTCAAAACAAACCGTTGAGCAAGGATGAAGAAAGAGCACTTCAAATAGCACTTGAAGAAAGATTGTAAAATATTACCCTAAATAAATAATAGTGATATAATTCGCACATATTCAGCAGTTCTGCTGTGGCTTTCCAACTTGAATTAACATTACACAAAAACATGAACGATAAAATTAAAGCAGTAACGGATGATTCTTTTGAAGCAGATGTTATTAATTCTTCACAAGCAGTTTTAGTAGATTTTTGGGCAGAATGGTGTGGTCCGTGTAAAGCCTTAGCACCAGTACTGGATGAGATTGCTGATGAGTATGACGGTAAGCTTCTAATTGCTAAAATTAACGTCGATGAGAACGATAAAACGCCTCCAAAGTACGGTATTCGAGGTATTCCAACTGTGTTATTGTTTAAAGATGGAGCGGTTGAGGCTACAAAAATGGGCGCACTTTCAAAAGCAGAATTAAGTGCTTTTATAGATGCTAATATTTAATAATTCAGTAACCAACTGTAGAATAATTAGCTATTTTTTTAAACTAGGAAATTTTTAAATAATATTTTTATTGCGTAGATGCGCACTCTGTATTAACTAATTCTGGTTAATATTTCCCTTAAATTCATTGGAAAATTCATGAAGCTATCAGAACTAAAAAAATCATCCCCAGAGGAATTATTAGAACTTGCACAATCTTTAGGTGCTGAAAATATTTCTCGTGCCAAAAAACAAACCCTTATTTTTACTATTCTCAAAGCTAAAGCAGCTAATAATGAAGAGGTGATTGGTGATGGTGTGCTTGATATATTGCAAGACGGTTATGGATTTTTAAGGTCGAGTGATGATTCATACACATCAGGAGCGGATGATATTTATATATCTCCTAATCAAATTAGACGTTTTAATTTATCAATAGGCGACTTGGTTGCTGGCAAGATTCGCGCCCCTAAAAAAGGTGAAAAATATTTTGCTCTGATTAAAGTTTCTGAAGTCAATGGTGAAAATCCAGACAATATCAGAAATAGAATTCCTTTTGCTTCATTGACTCCAATTCATCCAAATGAGCGCCTTAGCTTAGAAATAGGTAATGGCGGAACGGAAGACATTACTGCTAGAGTGATTGATCTTGTATCGCCGTTTGGCAAAGGCCAAAGGGGTTTATTGGTTGCACCACCTAAAGCAGGTAAAACCATGATTATGCAAAATATTGCCTCCTCAATATCGGTTAATCATTCTGAGTGTGAACTTATTGTACTTTTAATTGATGAGCGCCCTGAAGAAGTTACTGAAATGGAACGTACTGTTCGTGGCGAGGTAATTGCATCTACTTTTGATGAGCCAGCAAAGCGTCATGTTCAAGTGGCAGAGATGGTAATTCAAAAGGCCAAGAGGCGTGCAGAACAAGGTAAAGACGTAATTATTCTGTTAGATTCAATCACTCGTCTTGCTCGTGCCTACAATACCGTAGCACCATCTTCAGGTAAAGTCTTGACGGGTGGTGTAGATGCTAATGCATTGCAACGTCCAAAACGTTTTTTTGGTGCAGCTAGAAACATTGAAAATGGAGGGAGTATCACCATTATTGCCACCGCACTGATTGATACAGGCTCTAAGATGGACGAGGTAATTTATCAAGAATTCAAAGGTACCGGTAATATGGAATTGCATCTTGAAAAACGTTTGAGTGAAAAACGTATATTCCCAGCAATCAATATTAATGCTTCTGGCACACGCCGTGAAGAGTTGATTACCGATGAAAAAGAATTGCAAAAGATGTGGATTTTACGTAAGATTCTTCACCCGATGGATACGGTTGAAGCTGCAGAGTTCCTAATAGACCGTTTAAAACTCACCAAGACGAATGATGAATTTTTCTCTTCAATGTCGCAAAAGAAATAACACACCCTAATAATAGCTGTTCGCTTATACTTAAGAGATGAAATTTCCATCCGTTCTTAAGTCTCAAAATACCATCCTTGCCAAATACCTAATGCGTAATGTATTAGTAATGTTAAGCGCTGTATTTATTGTTATTGGATTGGTTGTTTTTGGCAATCAAATGGTTTTAGTAATTAATGAAAGCTTGAAAGAAGGTATCCCTGTGTCTGATTTACTTCCTTTGATTGGATTTAAGATGATTCGAGACATTCCTTTGATATTATCTTTATCATTATTTTTAGCCATTATCTTGTCAGTAAGTCGTCTGTATAAGGACTCTGAGGCGATTGTGATGAATTCCATAGGTTTAGGTGATAGGCAATTCATGTTGTTTATTCAGCCAATTGCAGTTACCATTTTTATTTTTATTTTGTTTTTAACTACCTATGCAATTCCATGGTCTAAGCAACAAAGAAGTATGATTATGGATCGTAGCGAAAATGCTTCAGAATTTTCATTCATTAAGGAAGGTGAGTTCCAAGAATTCAAAAATGGCGACATTGTTTTTTACGCTTCCAAAGTAAAAAATACAGAAAAATCTGGTCAACAAGAGATGGAAGAAATTTTTATTTATACACTCTCTAGTAATGAACCAGTTATTACATTGGCTAAGCAGGCACAAAAATACACAGACGGCATTACCAATAGTGTTTATTTACGCTTAAAAGATGGTACGCGTTATCATGGTTTCCCTGGAGACAGTAACAAAAAAATTCTAAATTTTGATTTATACGATTTAAAAATTATTGACGGTGGTGTGAAAAAACCTAAAGACACTGCCGTCAAAATCGAAAGTAAAGACACTACTACTTTATTTGATTCTTCTGAATTGAAAGAAATATCAGAGTTGCAGTGGCGACTTTCACAACCGCTTAGCGTTTTGATTTTATCTATTTTTGGTATTTTATTGGGCAAGGCATCCCCTAGAGGAGGTAAAAATTTAGGCGTGCTCCTTGGGGTAGTTGTGTTTATTTTGTATAACAATGCATTACTTGTTGCTAAATCCAGCTTAGAGCAAGGCACTACATCTCCTACTGTTGGGCTTTGGTGGGTGCATTTATTAATGATCTTAATTATTTTTATCTTCTATTTTTATAGACATAGAAAGTTTGCCTATTATCTTGATAAAATAGCAGATCGTTTTTTTTCAAAGGAAGAATCTAATGTCAAGTAGCCCTAGTAAAGAATTAGAGATTTTTGATAACCCTAACCCTAATCGCGATTTTGTTATTCAAATTGATGTACCTGAATTTACTTGTTTGTGTCCAAAAACAGGGCAGCCTGACTTTGCCACTTTGCATCTTGAATACATTGCTGATCAATCTTGTGTAGAGCTTAAGTCTTTAAAAATGTACATTTGGTCATTTCGTGATGAAGGTGCCTTCCATGAGGCGGTTACCAACCAAATATTGAATGACTTGATATCAGCGACCAATCCTCGGTTCATGCGTTTAAAGGCTATTTTTAATGTACGTGGTGGTGTTTACACTACAGTGATTGCCGAGCATCAACAAGAAGGATGGACACCAAAACCAGTTTTTGATCTGCAACACCTTGGATAATTGATTTAACCTATATTTTATGAAGCCTATTCGTCAGAATGTTAAATTTGACAAAAAACTATTAGATAAAAATGCTGTAAAAGTGGTTAGTACCATTCACAAGGCAGGTTATGAGGTTTATCTGGTAGGGGGTTGTGTTAGAGATTTATTGTTAGGTTTAAATCCTAAAGATTTTGATGTAGCTACTAACGCTAAACCCGAGCAAGTGCACAAACTGTTTAAACGGTCTCGACTTATTGGTAGGCGTTTTCGATTGGTGCACGTGATGTTCTCTCAGCGTAATTTTATTGAAGTAGCAACCTTTCGATCTGGCAAAGTCCAGACCGCTAAGAGTGGCGTTATTGTGCGAGACAATTGCTATGGGAGTATTGAAGACGATGTGATACGAAGAGACTTTAGTATTAATGCGCTGTATTACGATGTGTTTAAACATCAAGTGATTGATTATGTTGGTGGATTAAATGATATTTCTAGTAAAGAAATTCACATGATTGGAGATCCGGTTTTGCGTTTTGAACAAGATCCGGTACGTATGATTAGGGCCATCAGATTTCAATCAAAGCTTGGCGCTAAATTAAGCAATGAGATTCATGTATCTATTTTAAATCAAGCCCATTTATTGAGTCACGTATCACCAGCACGCTTATACGAGGAATGCGTTAAGCTATTTCATAATGAGTATGCATTTAAAGTATTTGAGCATTTAGAAAAGTACGGTTTGCTGAAATGCTTATTTAAGCAAACACAGAAGAATGACTTTATTAAAAAAGCGCTATTAAATACTTCAACTAGAATTAAACAAAACAAACCGGTGACACCTGCTTTTTTATTTGCTGTTTTTCTTTGGCAAGCACAAAATGAACAGTTTTCTATGATTAAAAAACAACAAAAGTCATTTTATTTAGCCATGAGTCAGGCTTCTGAAGAGGTGATTATTGCCCAAATTCAGCAAGTTTCATTGCCAAAATGGTTAACTGCTCGCATTAAAGACATTTGGATGATGCAATCCAAGTTGGAAAAAAATCATCCAAAAAAAGTAAAAGAGTTATTAGACAATCCAAGA
The DNA here is from genome assembly GCA_029941485.1 of Gammaproteobacteria bacterium. Lineage (GTDB taxonomy): Bacteria > Pseudomonadota > Gammaproteobacteria > PS1 > Pseudothioglobaceae > SUP05. The sequence goes on from JAPYOZ010000014.1 coordinate 10,324, forward strand.
TTTAGAATGGCGTATGATTTTTTATTATTACGCTCAAAAAGTACAAATCCAGAACTAATAGAGGTGGCTAAATTTTGGACAAAAGTACAAAATTAATGAAATCCATTTTAATTACAGGATGCTCTAGTGGCATTGGGTTGTGCTTGGCAAGGGGTTTAAAAAAGAATGGCTATCGGGTTTTTGCCACTGCTAGAAATATTAAAGACGTTGAGCAGCTTAAGAGAGATGGATTTGAGGTTTTTCAGTTAGACCTGTCTTCTTCTGACTCTATTAAAAAGGCGGTTAAATCTATTTTTCAACAAGTCGATGGTTTGTACGGTTTAATTCACAATGGGGGTTATGGTCAAGTTGGAGCATTAGAAGATATTTCTCGTCAAGCGTTAGATGAACAATTTCAAACCAATGTATTTGGATGGCACGAATTAACCAATTTAATACTACCAAAAATGAAGTCCAATAACGAGGGCAGAATTATTTATTTAAGTTCGGTGTTGGGTTTTATAGCAATGCCATTTAGAGGTCCTTATAATGCTTCTAAATTTGCGATAGAAGGTCTGGTTAATACCTTAAGACTAGAGTTAATGCACACCAATGTACAATTATCACTCATTCAACCAGGTCCAATTGAATCAAAATTTAGAATTAATGCTTATCAAGCATTTAAAAAATACGTTAATATGGCAAAAAGTGATTATCAAACGAATTATCACTCGATGATAAAACGTTTGAATTCTGACAAGTTGGCTGATTACACTTTGGGGCCTGAAGCAGTGTTACAATGTGTCTTACATGCATTAGAATCAACACGAGCAAAAATTCATTACAGAGTAACATTTCCGGCTAAACTGTTTGCTCTATTAATAAGAATATTACCATCAAGTGTAATGGATAGGATTTTGTTTAAGGCTGGCGATGGAGGGAGAAGATAAAATGGCAAAAAAGTTTGACTTCAATAAAGGCTTACTAGAGTTGGAAGAGATAGTTAAAACAATGGAATCTGGTGATCTTAGTTTAGAGGACTCACTTAAATATTTTGAGCAAGGAGTAGAACTCACTCGTCAGTGTCAAGTCGCACTTAATAAAGCTGAACAAAAAATTTCTGTTTTAACTGCCCAAGATAATTATCAACAAGAAAAACCGCTAGATGAACTTTAAAAGCAGTTTTAAAGGCTATGCTGAGCGTGTTAATAAAAAATTAGATGGATATTTAACTGCGCAAGGGTCTTTAATAGAGTCAATGCGCTACAGTGTTTTGTCTGGAGGTAAGCGCTTTAGACCGGTTTTAACCTATGCAGTGGCTAATGCATTTTCTACTGACTTTAATAGAGTTGATTCCAGTGCTTGTGCGGTGGAGTTGATTCATGCTTATTCTTTAATTCATGACGATCTACCTGCCATGGATGACGACGACATAAGACACAACCAACCAGCTTGTCATAAAAAGTTTGGTGAGGCACAAGCAATCTTAACGGGCGATGGTTTGCAAGCGCTAGCATTCGAAGTGTTGGTTAATGACCACAATCTTGATCCTGAGACACGTATTAAATTATTACAAGAACTCACACGTGCTTCTTTTGAAATGGCCGAAGGGCAGTCAATTGATCTTTCTGTGGTTTCTCAAGCAATTGATATTGAAACTTTAAAAAATATGCATCGGAAAAAAACAGGTGCATTGCTCAGTTGTTCAATTCAATTAGGTGCGTTACTTTCTAGTAAGTGTGGCGTTGACGATGTTAAAATTTTAAATGAATTTTCTAAAGACATTGGTTTGGCATATCAAATTCAAGACGATGTTTTAGATGTGCTCACCCCTCAAAACGTTCTGGGTAAAAAACAAAATTCCGACATTGATAAGAATAAACCCACTTATCCATTGCTATTGGGTTTAGTTGAGTCTCAAAAATCTTTTCAAGAGTTGTACAATCGAGCACAAGAAAAATTAAGAGATTTAAGTGTTAATGCAGATGAATTACAAGCTTTAGTTGCGCAGTTGCATACTAGAGAGTTTTAGAATTGAACTAAAACACTTCCCCAACTAAAACCACCGCCAATACCTTCAAACAGAAGTTTATTACCCTTTTTAATGCGACCATCTCGAACCGCTACATCGAGCGCTAGTGGAATGGAAGCGGCAGAGGTATTGCCATGTTTATCCAATGTCACTATTACTTTGTCCATTGGTGTTTTGATTCGCTTCGCAACAGCAGAAATGATGCGAATATTGGCTTGATGAGGTACCATCCAATCTAGCTCGTCAGTACTCATGTTGCATTCTTTAAGGGTTTCTTCAGCAAGATTAGAGAGGTTAGTGACCGCAATTTTAAATACTTCATTGCCTGCCATCTCAATGTAGCCAGTTTCATTAATGTGATTATTGCTTACTTGCAATGAAGATAAGTACTTGCCATCACTGAATAGTTTGGAATGCAAAATACCGGTTTCCTCATCGCCACTTAATATTACAGCACCGGCACCATCGCCAAATAAAATAGCAGTAGAGCGATCCTTCCAATCAACAATTCTGGATAAGGTTTCACTGCCTACAACTAAAACTTTATTAGCAGCACCTGTTTTAATGTATTGTTCAGCGGTTGTTAACGCGTAAATAAACCCAGAGCAAACGGATTGGAGGTCAAAAGCAGGGCAGGAAGCACCAATAGAATTCTGCAATATAGTAGCAGTGGCAGGAAAAATTTTATCGGGTGTTGTAGTGGCAAGAATGATCAGATCAAGATCTGAGGCGTTAATACCTGCTGCTTCAAGCGCATTGTTAGAGGCTATTGTTGCTAGATCACAAGTGGTTTCGTCAGTAACTTGTCTTCTTTCTTTAATACCTGTACGGGCCACAATCCACTCATCAGAGGTGTCAAGCATTTTCTCTAAGTCATTATTAGTAACAATTTTCGGTGGTAAGTAACTACCCGTACCAATAATTCTTGCAAATTTACTCATGAGTCTAATCGCCTTGTTGATTCTCTAGTTCTAAAGATACCTGATTGGCTATCTTTTCTGTAATTTTAGCATGTGCTTCAATGTGTGCTTCTTTTATCGCCTGTAAGAATGAAAAAGCATTCGCACCCCCGTGACTTTTAATAACAACACCTCTAAGCCCTAAAAGACTAGCTCCATTGTATTTTCCTGGATCAAGACTTGATTTAAAATCTTTTAAAACAGGAGAGGCTATTAAAGCAACAATTTTAGTGAATGTGTTTTTGGTGAATGCTTGTTTAAGGTAATGCCCCATCATTGATGCTACGCCTTCGCTAGCCTTTAGCGCAATATTACCTTCAAAACCATCACACACAACTAAATCGACACTGCCTTTGTAGATATCATCACCTTCAATAAAACCTATGTAGTTAAGATTTGAAGATTTTAATAATTCAGACGTTTCTTTAATTTTTTCGTTGCCTTTCATTTCTTCCTCGCCAACATTAAGAAGCCCAATGGTTGGAGTGGAAATGTCTTCGGTGTATTGGACGGCAATTGAGCCCATGGTGGCAAATTCAACTAAAGCTTTAGGCTTAGAGTCAACATTAGCACCTAGATCGAGCATGTGCGTATGGCCCGTCATAGTAGGCATTCGACCCATAATAGCAGGGCGATCAATACCATGGATGGTTTTTAATACAAAGCGAGAGATGGCCATGAGTGCACCTGTATTGCCGGCACTAACACAGGCATCAGCTTCTCCATCTTTTACTAGATTGATGGCAACTCGCATTGAAGAGTCTTTTTTCTTTCGTAAGGCAATAGAAGGCGATTCATTCATTGCCACTATTTCACTAGCGTGAGTAATGTTAAATCGTTTGGATAGGTTTTTGGCGCTTGAGTGTTTAAGTAATTCTTCTTGAATAGTAGACTCATCACCTACAAAAAATAGATGCAAATCTTTAAATTCCCCCAAGGCTTTAATACCCGCCTCAATTGTGACAGGAATCCCATGATCTCCCCCTGAGGCATCAATTGATACCTTGATCGTCATAGGATTTAAGCTTGTGCTTCTTCTATTTCTTCAACTGGAGTGTTAATTACTTTTTTTCCACGGTAATAACCATCGGCAGTGATGTGGTGGCGTAGGTGAATTTCACCCGTTTCTTGGTCTTCAGATAATGCAGGGTTTGTTAGTGCATTGTGTGAGCGACGCATGCCTCTCTTGGAAGGGGTTTTTCTACTTTTTTGTACGGCCATTTTTACTCCTTTGACTCTCTAAATTACGAGTTTTTAATTGTTTTAATATTGCAAAAGGGTTTTCACGCTTTTGTTCTTTTACTTTTTTATCCTTATATGATACGCATTTATGGGAATGCATGGGTATCATCGGAATGGATATCAGTACTTCATCCGTTATAAATTCAATTGTTGACCATTCTTCATCTGTGTTCAGAATTGTTTCAAAGCTAGAATCTAATTCTTCAGCCTGTTGCTCATTTTTTAGAAAACCAAGTTTAAAATTAGGTTTTAAATGAATATTAACTTCACCTAAGCAACGTTGGCAAGTTAAAGCCACGTCTAATTCAATTCTTCCCTCAATGCAAGGAATTTTTTCATTCTCAAGATAAAAGCTTAACTCAACATCAATTGGGTCGTTAATATTGCTAACTAAAGAACTAATTCTAGGAAAATCTTTTAGTTGATATTTCTGTGAAAATATCAGTCCTTTTTTGGCAAAATTAAACGGCTTTATCTTATCGGGTATTCCCTGTTTCATTAATACTCTAAAAAACTTGCTAATTTTACCAAAAAATCATTCTTTTAGGTAATTATAATTGTCGTTGCCTACTTGCCTCAAATAGTGCTATTCCAGTAGCAACAGAGACATTTAAACTCTCAACATTGCCTTGCATTGGAATTATTGCCAGTTGATCACACGATTGTTTGGTTAATTTTCTCAGTCCAGAGCCTTCAGCGCCCATCACAATTGCAGTTGGTGTGGCCAAGTCTATTTGATAAAGTGATTGATCCGTACTTCCATCAAGACCAACAATCCAAATATTTTGTTTTTGTAAGGCTTTAATAGTACGTGATAGATTAGTAACTTGAAAGATTTTTAACTGATTCAGCGCACCTGCAGAAGTCTTGTGTACTAACGCGTTAATTGGAGCAGAGCCGTCTTTGTTAATCACTACACAATCAACAGCAGCAGCATTGGCGCTACGTAAACAAGCTCCAAGATTTCTAGGATCTTGAATTGAATCTAAAATAAGTATTAAACTTGAATGTTTAAGCTTAGAAACATAGCCAATAAGTTCATCTTGATTTGGCAAAGTAGGTAGTAAGACTTCAGCCACAACTCCTTGATGAGTTTGAGTATTGCTGATTTTTTCAAGTTGTTGTTTGGAGGTTTTTACAACGTTAATACCGTGCTGATCAAGTTGCTTTATTAGAGTGCTTAAGCGTTTATCCTGTCTATTGTCCAATACAGAAACTCTAAGGATACATTGTGGGTTTGAATCAAGCTGTGCTTGAATACTGTGAAAGCCATAAATAAACAAGGATTTAGACATCAATGAATCTGTATTTTAGAGTTTATGATCGTATACCTCTATGTAAGCCTTCTCTCGTAGTCCTTTAATCCAGTTGTTAAAATAATCATTTCTCTTTTTTTGTATTATTTTAGATTTAATAGAAACAAGGTACATGTCGATACTGCGTTGATCAATAATTTTTATGATGCGCCAACCTTGAGAAGTTTTAAAAGGTTGGGATAATTCACCTTGTTTTAAACCTTGAAGAGTTTGTTTAAAAGCCTGAGGAAGTCTATCTTTGTCTAGCCAATCGGACTCACCACCATTTTTATAAGAAGGGTCTTGAGAGTGTAGCTTCGCTAAACTTGAAAATGAAGTGCCGTCATTAATTTTGCCACTCAACTCTGATAAAAACTGCTTAATCAGTTCATCTTCAGATTGCAATAATGAATCCGTTTGGTCAATCGAACTAATGGCTATTTGTGCAATTTTAATTTGTTGATTTAAGTTTTTTGAATTATTTGGATTTTCTTTAAGCGTGGCAGATATTTCTTTTTCTGTTGGTTTAAAATTAAGTTTTTGTAAAACAACTTGCTTAAGACCCCTGAGAGACAGCTGATCGGTAACATCCCTAACAATTTTGTTAAACTGGGGCAAAGCTTGTAATTGCATTAAAGTTAAGTTATTTTGTGCAGCGATTTTTGTCAATGTAGTTTTGATAGAATTTGCTTTTGGCTTAACCCCCACTTCTTTTACTTTTTGTAATTGTAGCGCTAAATCTATTTGACGGTTAATCAGTGTTAATTTTTCTTCTTTGGTAGAAGATGGCTTAATCTCATTGCTGATTTTATCAAACGTAATTAAATCATCATTAACAATAGCAATAATACTATTAGGAGAAGACAAAGCATTTAACGACCAAATAAAGACAAGTAATAACAGTTTTTTCATTTTAATCATCATTAAGGTTGGCTAAATAGTTTGGCATGTTTTCTTACTAGATGTCTGTACAGTTATGACGAAGTTGAAATTATAGACCTTTCAGTACTAGTTCAAAATTAGTTACATTCTCATAATTATTACCATCGATATGATTTTTCAAATACTCTACACGTAGGGCCCAGCAACAAGATTCATAGGCAATACCTGTGGTTTTTTTGTTGGTGATTGAATCAGTAATAGAACGATTAATACCGCCAAAAACATGAACTTCTTGAGTAATAGGATAGGCGCCATACATTTCAACAGATTCGGTTTTACTGTCATCATGATGCGCTAAAGTTAAAAACTTTCTCGAATTCAATTGATAAGTCATAGAGTTATCATGTTTGTCAGTTTTATTAGTTTCTGGATCGTACTGTAATGAATTATCAAAAGTAAAATTATTAAATGAAAAATCAACTGAAGCAGCGATGTCAGAATATTTTCTACGGTCAATCAAGTTACCATCAATATTCATACCTTGATTATCAAGGTGGAAGATTTGGGCAGCTTTAAGGTTTAAGTGCGCATCTCCTGTTTCTTCATCAATAAAACTAGATTCAAGTCCAAAAGTAAAACTATTGGCGCTAGTAATTCTATCGATACCGGTAAATTTTTGTGTCGAGAATAGATTGTCGTATGAGTCATTTTTATCTGCTGAATCAAAATTCGGCAAAGAGCTTTGATTCTTTTTAGGTGTATAGTTATAAGACAACCTTGGTGTAAGGGTTTGAATCAAGTCGGCGTTAAAAATATTAACATCCCTTTCTAGGAATAGCTTTGAACCAATTTCAAAACCATAAATAGAACGATTTTGATCGGCTGTATTATCTAAGGAATAATCTGTAGTGGATAGGTTTAAACTAGGCGTTAATGAATATGCATTCGTTGATATTGATCGTTTAAGTTTGGCTTGCATGTGTGTACGTACGCCTGTTACATTGCCAGAATTTTTATGTGCAAATTTAGTGCTTGCTAGTGATAAGTTGATATTTCGATCGTTCATTCCTTTAAAGTCTTTAGAAACAAATAATTCAGGTGCTCGAGTATAAGAAGCACTACCACTATTGATCAGTTGCTCAGATTCAGTAAACCCAGATACTGTTAAATTGTGATCATCATCCTTATATGAAGCATCGATTTGAGAGATTAGAGATGATGCGGATGTATTGTCATGAGCAATATTTTTAAAGTAATTAGAGTCTGACACCCTGTTTGTTTTTATATTTACGTTGGTTTTTTCATTAACCAATAGATCAATTTTTGAATTTAGAAGCCAACGCTTGTTGCTAGTTATATCATCCTCATTTAGATAATGACCTTCGACTTCAAGTCGACCGTCTTTCCAATAATTTGTTTCAGCTATAAGCTGTCGATATTTACCTTCTATAACATTGCCACGAC
>JAPYOZ010000015.1:0-16939 GCA_029941485.1 Gammaproteobacteria bacterium
CTACCGCATTAGCAAATATGGTTGCCGCATCATCCATGAGTGAGCAATGCGATGGCACACTGACTGGCAATACCACGGCGCGTTTAGCACCTGCGGCTTTCATGGCTTCGCATGTTGCATCAACTGCTTCTTTATTACCAGCAATCACTACTTGGCCGTTGGAGTTAAAATTAACCGCTTGAACAATGCCTTCGCCTGCATAATCAGAACACACCTTAACCACCACTTCGTCTTCTAAACCTAAGATAGCTGCCATTGCGCCCACACCAGCTGGCACGGCTGATTGCATGAGCTCTGCGCGCGTTTGTACCAATTTAATACCATCGCTAAAGTTAAGCGCGCCAGACGCTACTAAAGCGGTGTACTCACCCAAAGAATGTCCAGCCATACAAACCGGTGATAGATCCGTTGTACTAGTGAGTGTGAGATAAGTAGCGTAACCCGCTGCTAACATCGCAGGCTGGGTGTTTTGTGTTTGGTTAAGCGCCTCTTGATCTTCTTGGGTTAATGCCCAAAGATCAAAACCCAGCGCATCACTTGCTTCAGTAAATGTATCTTTTACAACGGGAAAATTGTTAGCAAGATCTGAGAGCATACCGAGTGATTGTGAACCTTGACCAGGAAAAACGATTGCGTATTTCATTCTGTTTAATACCTCCTTGAGGGGTATAAGTATTTATTTAATTAATATGAGTTTATTTTAGTCATAAAAAAAGCGCCTGGAAGGCGCTTTTAGATAATTCTTAACTGTGGACTATACGGCTTCGATTGAAACTGTTTGACGCATAAATTTGCCTTTTTTAGCAAAAACAACTTTGCCGTCTGCCGTTGCAAATAATGTGTCATCTTTACCTTTACGAACGTTAGTACCTGGATGCACTTTAGTGCCTCTTTGACGAACTAAAATGTTGCCCGCTAATACTGATTGGCCGCCAAATCTTTTTACACCAAGACGTTTTGATACGGAATCTCTACCGTTATTAGTACTACCGCCTGCTTTTTTATGTGCCATGGGTCTCTCCTATGCCTTAATTTTTGTAATTTCGATCTCAGTGAAAAGCTGTCTGTGACCTTGCTGCTTCATTGAGTGCTTACGGCGACGGAACTTTAAAATGTGTACTTTCTTGCCTTTGCCTTGTGAAATTACTTTTGCTTCAACCGTTGCTTTAGCAACCATTGGTGCGCCAATTTGTACTTTATCACCATCAGCAACCATTAGTACTTCTTTAAAAATGACTTTTTTGCCGGGTTCAACTTCTAACTTTTCAACTTTTAAAGTTGCGCCTTCGGCTACTCTAAACTGTTGACCACCTGTCTTAATTACTGCGTACATAATAAATCCTAAATACGTTTGCCAAAAAGAAAGCAATTATACGCGAACGACTGTGTTTATGAAAGTCTGTTTTAAGTATAATTTATGTTTTTATTTAAGCGGACTTTCAACAATGATTATTTTCGAAACCAACATGGGCAATATTCACATTAACGTTGATGCTGACAAAGCGCCAATTAGTGCTCAAAACTTTATCGATTACGTTAATGACGGCTTTTATAACAACACAATTTTTCATCGTGTGATTAAAAATTTCATGATTCAAGGTGGTGGTTTTAATGAAGATATGAGTCAAAAATCAACCAAAGCAGAAATCGAAAACGAAGCCAACAACGGTTTAAAAAATGCCAAGTACACCTTAGCAATGGCCAGAACCAATGCGCCCCATTCAGCCAGCTCTCAGTTTTTCATCAACACATCAGACAACTCCTTCTTAGATTACCCAGCGCAAGATGGTTGGGGTTATTGTGTGTTTGGTGAAGTGGTTGAAGGTCAAGATGTGGTTGATAAAATCGGCGCCGTTGCTACGGGCAATCAAGATGGTCATGCGGATGTACCAAATGACGCTGTCATTGTTACTAAAGCCTACGTTCAGTAATCATGCGTAGTTCGTTCCTCATAGCGGACTTACACCTTGCCGAAGGCGAGTTGGATAAAACTAATTTATTCATTAAATTTTGTCAAGATCAAGCCATTAAAGTCGATCAATTATTCATCCTTGGTGATTTATTTAATACTTGGCTTGGAGATGATTTGTCTATTAAGCACTATCAAAGTGTTATCACTCAGCTTAAAAATCTCACAACAACAACCAAAGTGTTCATCATGGTTGGTAATCGTGATTTTTTGCTCGGATCAAATTTTGAAAAAAAGTCTGGTGCCATACTAATTGACGAACCTTATTTACTCGAGACCGACAACAAACAATACGTATTGATGCATGGTGATGCATTATGCACGGATGATGTTGGCTATCAACAACTCAAAAAAATACTGCAACACCCAATCACTAAATTTATATTTCTACATTTAGGAAAAAATCTACGCTTAAAAATCAGCGGGCAATTGCGTAAAAAAAGTATTCAAGCTCAAAGTTACAAGTCCAGTGAAATTATGGACGTTAACCAACACGCTGTGGATGAGTTAATGAAAAAATATCCTGATTCCGAACTGATTCATGGGCACACTCATCGACAAAATACGCACATTGAAGAAAATTATACGCGCCACGTATTAGGTGATTGGTCGACTACTCAAGGCAATGCGATTAAAATTAATACCAAGCTAAGCCGGCTTGAAATTAACTGATCGTTCAATTAAATCAACACTGACGACTTTTAACAATATCTCTTCATCCAGTTCGGGCAATGTTTTAAACTTAATTTGAGTCATCATACCGATCTCAGGAATCATGAAAAGTGCTTTGTCACCACGCGTATCCACTACCACGCCTTTGCCTTTCCAGTTAGGATTTTGAATTAAATACAAACACTTAAAGTGGTCATTACTAGCGCGTACGGTCTTGCCAATGTCTGGCATCGTAGCATTAGTGATGCCTATAATTTCCTTAACACGTTCTTTGTCCAGTGTTTTTTCACCCAGGATAAAGTTTGAAAGCTGTTGGTGTACCAACAAATCTAAATACCTCCTGAGTGGACTGGTTACCCTGAGGTAAGATTTAAGACCTAAACCATAGTGTGGCAAAGGTTTGGTTGAGATTGCTGAGCGCTTAAAAAATTTAGTGGCTTTGAACGATGCTGACAAAGTCAGTAAATCTTTACTGTCCAAAATTTCCTGTGGAAAATCACCCTCGTCTTGAACCGCATAGGGCATAACAATATCATTTTCAACTGAAAATTGTGAAACAGCACGCCCTGCCATAATCATTATTTCAGCAATAAGTTCACGACTTTTGCTGGATTTTTGAGGCGTAATACTCACGTCGTTATCTTTAAATCTAACATCTACATTGGGTAAGTCTAGGCTAATCGCATTGTGTTCGTTTCTGTATTTCTTATGCGCTTCAACCACTATTTGTAATTGTGATAAATGTTCATTTTTATCAAATAGCTCATCTGCATCGTTATAACTAATATTGGTTACCTTAATAACACTATGAATAACTTCAACATTATTAATCTCACCCTCTTCTAAAACAAAGCCCACTGATAAAGCGTTTGATGTTTCTCCGAGTCCTAATGCGCACAACTCAGTAACTGAAATTGGCAGCATGTGTAAAATTTGCTCAGGCAGATAAAGGTTCGATGCGCGTTCTTGAGCATAATAATCCAAATCAGAGTCGTGTGCTACAATGGCAGACACATCAGCAATGTGTATCCAGATTTTGCCACCATCAATACTAATGGCATCGTCTGCATCATTTGAATCTGCATTATCGATTGCATAACTGGTGAGATGAGTTAAATCTACACGCTCAACTTCAGTCATTTGAGTGTCGATATCCACGTCAGCAGGAATGCCGTAACGTGCTGGATAAGGATTGAAAGTAGGCTCTATATATTTAAGTTTTAATAGTAACTTGTACGCAGCTTCGGGTGTATTCTCAATGTTTAAAGCCGAGAGAATTTTGGTGTGTTTTGATTGATTGAATGCCACTTTTTCAATCTGCTGAATGTAGGGCAAATCTTGCTCATCAAAAGTATTATTTTTAATACTCTCAATACAATGTTTTAAATTTTCAAGTTCAATTGCTTCAGCATCGCGCTTGACTCTAATGCTCTCAACTTGAGAAGTTGGGCGCACAAAAATTTTGTCTTTCTGCCAGTAAAAATACAGCCCATCTTCAACTAATACGCAAGTGCACCAAGCACTTTGAGCGGTGAATTCATCAAACAACCATTCGGTAATCTCTTGCAGGGTTAAGATTTCTTCTTGAAAGTCATCAAGTACCGAAATATCTGCGTGTGAACAATCGTCGTTCACTTGAATAAATTCAGAATGGATAAAACGAAAGTCTTTCTCTCGAACTTTACGCGTCGATTTATCGGCAAACTCTAATTCGAATTTGTGTGTATTTTGGCCTACAACACGCGCAGGTTTGCCTTTATAGGCAACCAATGAATTAATCAAGGTTGATTCGAATTTAGTCGAGTGTTTCTGCGTAAGTAGCGGCGTCCATCAAGCCGTCTAAACTATCGGATTTAAATTTAACCAACCAACCATTGTCATAACAACTTGAGTTAACCAACTCTGGTTCGTCATCAAGCACCGCATTAGCTTCAACCACTTCAAGATCGGCAGGTGCATACACACCACTAGCCGCTTTGACAGATTCCACCACACAAAACTCATCTTCGGCAGAAGCTTCATCGCCTTCGCTTGGTAACTCAACATACACCATGTCGCCCAATAAGGCTTGAGCATGGTCGGAAATACCCATGGTATAGGTGCCATTGCCATTGTCTAAAATCCATTCGTGGGTTTCGGTGTATTGTCTGTCGTCTCTTACTTCGCTCATACTCTTCTCCTTACTTCGTCTTTTGTCATTCTGACTACGTTGGATTTATAAAATATTCAGTCATTTAGATTTACTAAACTCCTTGCATATTTTCTAAATCCGCCTTGCATAATAATAAAATACTCGCAAGGACCTTCATAATATTTCTTAAACTAATACTTTGCCATTTCTTACAAACGGTGGTTTGACTATTTTAGCGGAAACCATCTTATTTCGCATCTCGATTTCACATAATCCTTCACTGCCTTTTGGCACACTGGCCAGTGCAATGGCTTTACCCATGGTTGGTGAGAATGTGCCTGATGTTACTTCGCCTTCACCGTTATTAGTTACCACTTTTTGGTGATCACGAATCACGCCTTTTCCTTCCAACACTAAGCCTACAATCGTGTTGTTAGCGCCCTTGTCTTTTAACACCTCTAATGCATCACGCCCTACAAAACGTCTGTCTTCATCAGATAGATCAACGGTCCAAGTGAGTGCTGCTTCGAGTGGCGAGACTTCATCGTTCATTTCAGAGCCATATAAACTCATGCCTGCTTCTAATCGAAGCGTATCACGTGCACCCAAACCACAAGGTTTAACCCCGACTTCCATAAGCATCTTCCAAGTGAATTCGGCTGATTTTTCTGGCAACATGATCTCGAACCCATCTTCACCGGTATAGCCCGTGCGTGCGATGAACAATCCGCCAAGACTCGCTGCATTAAACGGCTTGAGTTCACCAGCCACGTCTTCAACCCCTGGCATGGCCTCATAAACTTTGGCTCGTGCGTTTGGGCCTTGAACAGCAACCATCGCCAAATCAAACCTGGGTTCGACAGACACATCAAAACCTTTAGCTTGGGCGTTAATCCAAGCAATGTCTTTTTCTGTAGTACCCGCATTAATCACCATACGATAGTTTTCATCGTCTTGATAATAAACAATAAGATCATCCACCACACCACCGGCTTCATTAAGCATACAGCTGTATAGCGCCTTGCCCTCAGCTTTTAATTTATCAACATCATTTGCAATCAAAGTTTGTAAGAATTTCTTAGCTTCGACACCTTTAAAATCCACCACCGTCATGTGCGAAACATCAAACATGCCGACATCGTTACGTACTTGATGGTGTTCCTCAATTTGAGATCCGTAATTTAATGGCATTTCCCAACCGCCAAAATCGACCATTTTCCCGCCAGCATCAACGTGCGCTTGATATAAAGGTGTGTGCTTCATTATTTCTTACCCTCTTTAATGTATTTGGAAATAAAAATAACTGTAATGATGATGAGTACAAAAGTCAGTCCCATGGTACCAAACAATTTGAAATTCACCCAAGACTCTTCACTTTGTTGTGCTGCAAGGCAAAGCTGCTCCACTGTGGTTGATGCGCAGTCTAGTTCTGTTAATTCAACCTTTGGATCTAATTCAGTCGAATTAAATAACTTGTCTCGAGTACTCAGTGCAATATCAACATAATAAGCATTGACTAGTGCAATACCACTAAAACCAATACCCCAAAACCAAGTGAGCTGACGCCACACTTTTGCTGGTAATGTCATTTCTTTACCAAGCATCCGTTGCAAGAGTGTTTTTTCACCAACCCACATGCTTAATATTAATGCCAATGCAAATACAACATATAAAACACTAACCTTCCACATAATAAAGGCCGGGTCTTTAATCGCTAAAGTAATACCGCCAAATACCACCAACAAGCCAAAGGTAATTAGGTGTGTGTTTTCAAATTTACCCGTTTGAAAGCGCGTAATTAACATTTGCAACGCTGTGGCGCCAATCATGGCGTAAATAGCCGCGTACAAACCCATCATTTTATAAACAATAAAAAATAATGCTATTGGGAAAAAATCAAGTAAAAATTTCATGTTTACTCCCTTATTCTAAATGTTCTTTTGAACAATAAACTTTACCATCTTGCAAAATGGCTTCATTTTCTGGAATACGTACATCACAAACACTGCAAGCCAACATTTTATTGTTAGAAGGCGAACTTTGCTCTAAGTTTTGTTTAGGCTTTCTAAGTTTTTTAAACAAACTAAATCCTATCCAAACAAGCAGTGCAATAATAATTAATTTAATAATACCCATGGAATTCAACACTGACAAAATCTCGAATTTTACCGTTACTTAGTATATAATTCCTTGTTTTTCGCAAGCCCTTTGCCCGGGTGGTGAAATTGGTAGACACACAGGACTTAAAATCCTGCGCCTTCACCGGCGTGCCGGTTCGATTCCGGCCCCGGGCACCATCAAAATTCTTCCTTTGTTAAGCAAAGATTTCGTATAATTAAGACATTCAAAACACAATACTTATATTATGCAAAAACACATCATCTCAACCGACAAAGCGCCACAAGCCATTGGCACCTATTCTCAAGCCGTGTGTACCACCGGTGGATCAACTATTTATTTATCAGGGCAAATTCCTTTAGTGCCAGAAACCATGGAAATGGTCGAGGGCGATATTAATGCTCAAATTAACCAAGTATTTAAAAACCTATCGGCCGTCTGTAAAGCCACAAAAGGCAGTCTAGATGATATTGTTAAGCTCAACGTGTATTTAACCGACCTTAATAATTTTCCAGTTGTTAATGAAATTATGGCCACTTATTTTAATGAGCCTTACCCTGCACGAGCAGCGGTTGGTATTAACGAATTACCAAAGGGGGCAATGGTTGAAATGGATGCTGTGATGGTGATAGAGCCTTGTGATTACACCTATTAAAATACGCTTGTAGAATGCATGACCTTTCTGATTCGATAATTTCGATAAACGGACTAGGACCAAAAGCACAAGAAAAACTCAATGCCATTGGTATTTATAACTTGGAACACTTGTTGTTTCATTTGCCACATCGTTATCAAAATAAAACCAGATTAACCAAATTAAACCAAGCTCAAGTAGGCGAGGAAGCGCTGGTTGAGCTCACTATTGAACGCATTGAAGAAGCACCCACTCGACAACGTCAGCTATTGTGCTATTTATCGGATGAACACGATCGAACCCTATTATTACGGTTTTTTCATTTTAACCAGTATCAAAAACAAAACTTTACTCGAAGAGACACTGTTCAATGTTTTGGGGAGATAAAGATTGGGCGTGATGGCCTAGAAATGCACCACCCTGAATATCGATTAATTACAAAAGGCCAACCCAATCTTTTAGAAAAAACACTCAGCCCTATTTATCCACTCACAGGCAATATTCACCAAGCGCAACTAAAAAAATGGATTGACATTGCCCTAGAAACTTTAAAAAAATCTCCACTTAGTGACAATTTCGAAAATTTGGCAAAAAACTCAATGCCATCACTCAAACAAGCATTGGAAACACTACACCACCCAAAAGAAGGGGAGAATCTTGATCAAATTGCCGAATTTAGGCATATTTCACAGCAAAGACTCATCATTGAAGAGCTTTGTGCACACCAATTAAGCCTGTTAAAGCTTAAAAATGAACGCAAACGCAAAATTTCCAATATTTTTGAAATAAAAACCCATCTGTCGGACCGGTTGTTAAACGATTTAGGATTTAAACTAACCAATGCTCAACGACGCAGCATTGATGAAATTAATACTGACATTAGCTCGCCACACCCAATGCTAAGGTTGCTTCAAGGTGATGTTGGATCTGGCAAAACCATTGTGGCGGTATTCGCCTGCTTACAAGCCGTTGAGAATGGCTTTCAAGCAGCAATCATGGCGCCAACTGAAATACTGGCCGCCCAACATTTACAAGGGTTTTCAAATTACCTAGCCCCTTTAGGGATCGACATTGCCTTTTTAACAGGTTCGCAGAATACATCCCAGCGATCTGAGCAATTGGACCGGATTAAATCAGGACAAGCAAAAATAATTATTGGCACTCATGCTCTGTTTCAAGAAAGTGTTAATTTTAATAAACTAGGCTTAATCGTCATTGATGAGCAACACAAGTTTGGCGTGCATCAGCGCCTGTCGCTTGCGCAAAAAGCACAGAACACGCCACATCAATTAGTAATGACGGCTACCCCAATTCCACGTTCACTCACCATGAGTACCTATGCCGATCTTGATTCGTCGATTATTGATGAACTCCCGCCTGGGAGAAAGCCAATTAAAACCATTGCGATTAGCACTAATCGTAAAGATGAAGTGATTAAAAAAATTAAGCAAGTTTGTACTGATAATAATCAAGTGTATTGGGTGTGTACCCTGATTGAAGAATCGGAAGTATTACGTGCAGAATCTGCTACCAATACGCATCAATATTTACAAGACGTTTTATCGGGATTATCCGTAGCTCTAATCCATGGCAGGATGAATAAGGATGAAAAATCTAAAATTATGGGGCATTTTTTAGCTGGCAAGATTAATGTGTTGGTTGCCACCACGGTGATTGAAGTTGGCGTTAACGTACCTAACGCTTCGCTCATGGTGATTGAAAATTCTGAAAGACTGGGTTTAGCGCAACTGCACCAACTCAGAGGCAGGGTTGGTAGAGGTAAAGACGCCAGTATTTGCATCCTAATGTACCAATCACCTTTAAGCGCTAACGCCACTGAACGGCTCGACACCCTTAGGCAAACCAATGACGGTTTTAAGATTGCACAAAAAGACCTTGAACTTCGAGGTCCGGGCGAGATTTTAGGCACGCAACAAACTGGCATTGCTAATATGAAAATTGCCAATATTGTGCGCGATGGTTATTTAATGAATCAAGTGCGTTATTATTCTGAACAATTTTTAAATTTAGATGAAAACCAACAACAGTCATTAATCACGCGCTGGATTACTGATGATAAAACCCAATACGTCAATACTTAAAGCGGTTGATTCACGTAAAATAATCAATCTATGATTAACACACAAGATTTAGTATGGCAAGATTTAAATCAGGCTAATAATGTGCCTGATAATGTCATGATTTGGCTTGATGACAAAGATTCATTAACCGCTAAACTAAAGCAAAAATTTGATGATTTTGCAGTGAATGTATTACACCAAACACAGGAAAATCCACACACCAATGAAATTGATGTGCTTGGTTTTCAAGGTCAATCTGTGATTCGAGAGGTCGAATTGTTAGGCAATGAGCAAGTGGTGGTTTTTGCACGTTCAATTATCCCGATTACCTCTGACACTAAAAATTTACTAAAAATTGGTTCTAGACCATTGGGTGAAGTTTTGTTTAATGACTCAACCATTCAGCGTGGAAAATTACAAATCACTCACACAGGGAGCACTTGGGGCAGAAGATCAGTCTTTCGCATTGGTCACACTAAACTTTTAGTCAGTGAATTCTTTTTGGAAAATCTCTATGCGTGATCAAATTTTTTCCAAAGAAATAGACTTGGTCGACTTTACCTTTGATGCACAAGTAGCCGATGTGTTTGATGACATGGTTAGGCGCTCAGTCCCTGGTTATCAAACTTTAATAGAAATGGTTGGGCTATTGGCGAAAACTTATTCTCAAAATAATACTAATTATTACGATCTTGGGGCCTCAACGGGTGCAGTATCTTTAGCATTAGGCCTCAACAGCCCACACAAGAACAATCGAGTCATCGCCATTGACAATTCCATCGATATGGTGAAAAAATGCAAATTAAATTTAAACGATAAGGTCACAAACTTTGATGTTATTTGCAGTGATATTAATGATATTTGCTTCGAAAATGCTTCTATTGTGGTTTTAAATTTAACTTTACAATTTGTCATTCCAGGACAACGACAAGCTTTAATTAATAAAATCCATCAAGGGTTAAACTCAGGCGGTATTTTGGTTGTTTCGGAGAAAATCCATTTTAACGACAAACAAAAACAAGTGGAAATTACTAAACTCCATTTAGACTTTAAACGCGCTAACGGTTATAGCGAATTGGAGATTGCCACCAAGCGTCAATCGATTGAAAATGTGCTGATTACCGATAACAAACAAACCCACTTTGAAAGGTTTAAAACGGCTGGATTTAGCCAGAGTATTTGTCATTTTCAATGTCTTAATTTTGCCTCATTTTTAGCGGTTAAATAGCGGTAAAATACCAACCAATATGCTTTTAATGATTGACAATTACGACTCATTTACTTACAACTTAGTTCAGTACTTTGGTGAGCTAGGGCAAGAAGTTGAAGTGCATCGTAACGATGAAATCACTGTCAATGAGATTGAGAAACTCGCGCCCGAGTTTTTAGTAATTTCTCCGGGTCCATGCACCCCCAATGAAGCTGGAATATCCATAGAAGTCATTAAATATTTTGCTAATAAAATTCCAATTTTAGGCGTTTGTTTAGGATTTCAAGCGATGGTACAAGCTTATGGCGGGAGAATCGTTGGTGCCAAAAAAATCATGCACGGAAAAATATCCGACGTCCATCACACAGGCAAAGGGGTGTTCTCTAATTTAAAAAACCCTTTGAACGCAACACGGTATCATTCGCTAGTAGCAGAGCAGTCCAGTCTTCCAGATTGCTTTGAAATTACCTCTTGGACCAAGAACGACAAAGGAGACATCGATGAAATCATGGGAATTAAACACAAAGAATTTTCCATTGAAGGTGTGCAGTTTCATCCAGAATCCATCCTAACTGAACAAGGGCATGAGATGTTAAATAATTTTTTACAAGGAAATCATGGAAATAATTGAGTTTTTATTGGCTGATGAACAGCTACTAACCACGGGTACGCTCATTGTTTTAGTTGCACTGCTGATTGGTAATGTCATTGCTGATAAATTTAGAAAATATGAAATCGTTGACTCTAATGGCGCCATCAAACTGATGGATAAAAAAGATTTAATTATTCTTGATGTTAGGGAAGCAAAAGAACGAAAAACCGGATTCATCGCTAACGATGTTCACATTCCATTAGCTCAAGTCAAAAATAAATTAGACACACTGAACAAAAATAAAAAAGTGCTGGTTTATTGTCGTAGTGGCTCTCGTTCAGCACACATTGCAGGGCTGTTAACGCGCAATGAATTTGAACACGTGTATAATTTAAAAGGCGGTATTCAAGCTTGGAAAAAAGCCAATTTACCCATTAAAAAATAGGTTGTGACCATGGGAAAAAATTTCATTTATTGCTCTGACGCTTGTCCTTTTTGCCAAAGAGCTTATCAATTATTAGAACGTAAAGGTATTCTTTATCAAAAAAAATACGTTAAAAACCAAAACGATTGGGATGAAGTGATGGAAAAAACTGGCAGAACCACTGTGCCGCAAGTATTCATCAATGGCACTCATGTGGGAGGGTTTGATGATCTGTCCGCCGCCGAACAATCTGGCAAACTAGGCGAAATCCTAAATGGCTAATCTTTCCATTCTTGGGGCAGGCGCTTGGGGGAGTGCATTATCCATTGCACTATCTGATAACTTTGATAAGATTTATCTGCATACATTCACCGCAGAACAAGCAAAATCACTCGCGCCCAAACACCCTGCTTTATCCGTTAACTACCCTGATAGTGTTGAGTTAACTTTTGATTTGTCACTCATTCAAAAATCCCAAAGTGTTTTAATTGCTGTGCCGAGTTATGGATTCAGTACAGCCTTAGAAAATATTAAATCCTATCTCACGCCAGAGAAAAGTATTGCTTGGGTAACCAAAGGTTTTGATACCAATAAAGGATGTTTTCTGCATGAAAGCTTCGAAGCAGTTTTAAAAAATCATTTTAGTTGTGCAATCTCTGGCCCTAGTTTTGCTTTTGAAGTGGCCACTCAAAAACCAACAGCACTAGCGGTTGCATCAAAAGATAAAGACACTCGAAATTATTGGGCAAAAGCACTGCGTACCAACACACTAAGAGCCTACACTAATGATGATATTATTGGTACGGAAGTAGGCGGTTCGGTTAAAAATATTCTGGCCATTGCTGCAGGTATCGCTGCAGGACTCGGGTTTGGCGCCAACACGCAAGCGGCTCTCATTACTAGAGGCTTGGCTGAAATGACAAGACTAGGGCAAAGTTTAGGCGCTCAAGAACGTACCTTTAATGGTTTATCGGGTGTGGGTGATTTAGTTCTTACCTGTTCAGATGACTTATCCAGAAACCGAAGATTCGGTAAAGAATTATCCAATAACCAAAATGTTGAACAAGCACTGAAAAATGTTGGTGCTACTGTTGAGGGTTTGAATACCTTAGAATTAGTACTGTCCATTGCTAGGAAAAATAAGGTTGAATTACCTATTTGCGAACAAGTGTATCAAGTAACCAAAGGTAGCGTCAGCCCTACTCAAGCCGTCAACCAACTAATGTTAAGAGGTCAAATTAACGAATGATTCTAGATTTGCTTAGACATGGCGAACCTAAAGGTGGTCGCTTATATCGAGGCAATCAAGACGATCCATTAACTCAAAAAGGTTGGGGTCAAATGCTTGATTCCACCAAAGGAAAGCAATGGGATTTTATTGCAAGCTCCCCCCTTGTGCGTTGCTTTGCTTTTGCCAAACATCTATCCGATACTAGCAATACTCCTTACAAAACATTTAAAGACTTAGAAGAGCTAGGATTTGGTGATTGGCAAGGCAAAAGTTCCAAAGAAATTGGCCAAGATAAGGTTGCTCGATTCAAGTCCGATCCGACCAACAACCGCCCGCATAATGCTGAAAATCTATACGTTTTTCAACGTCGAGTCTTATCAACATTTAAAATGATAATGGACTCAAAAAACGATCGTCAATCAGTGTTAATTATTGCTCATGCTGGTGTAATCAGAACAATAAAATCTCATTTACTCAATTTTCCCATTGAAAAAATGTTTACAATGGAAGTTGTTTCTGGCTCATGTGAACGTTTTGAACTTTAAAATAATACTTATATTTATCGGTCTTTTACACACTCCTTTAGCGCAGGCTAATGAATTTTGGGGCTTAGAAGAGTGGATGAATTCAACACGAACGCCTGATTTTGAAAAAATCAAAGACGTTAAAGCCAGGAAAAAAGCCTTTTTTGATTATCTCTTACCAGAAATTAATCGAAAAAATTCAAACATTATCGAATTAAGAAGTGATATCAAAAATAATAGAATTAACGAAGACGAACTGAATTCGCTCTTCAAATACTACAGACTCGAAAAAGACGCCGATCAAGAAGATTTATTAAGTGCTATTGATATTGTTCCAGCCTCGCTAGTCCTTGCGCAAGCTGCTTACGAATCTAGTTGGGGTAGATCAAGATTTGCCAAGAATTATCATAATTTTTTTGGCCTTTGGTGTTTTAAAAAAGGCTGTGGAACTGTTCCACTTAAGCGTGATAAAAATGCCACACATGAAATAGTAAAGTTTTCTAGTTTGTCTAAGGGGATTGAATACTACCTCCTTTCAATTAACCGAAATTCGGCTTACAATATTCTTCGACAAATCAGAAAGCACAAGCGTGATACTGAACAACCCATTACTGGTTTAGGCCTGTCTGAAGGTTTAGAGAACTACGCTGAAATTGGTTACGACTACGTTGAAACCGTACAAGATATTATTAAATATAATAAGTTAGGGCGGTACGATTATAAAATTTAAAAGGTAATAAAAAAGCCCGCAAATAGCGGGCTTTTTTATTTGAATCTGTGTAAAGAATATTAACGTTTCGAATACTGTTCGCTCTTACGTGCTTTCTTGTGGCCAACTTTCTTACGCTCTACAATACGAGCATCACGGGTCACAAAACCTGCTTTACGTAAATCAGGTCTAAGATCATTGTCATATACCATTAACGCACGAGTAACGCCTAACCTTATAGCACCGGCTTGGCCTGTATCACCACCACCTTTAACCACAATGTTAAAATCAAATTTATCTCTCATGTCCACCGTATCTAACGGTTGATTAATAATCATTGAAGAAGTCTCACGACCGAAGTATTCATTCATTGGGCGTTTATTTACTGTAAATACACCTTTACCTTTAGTCATGTAAACACGAGCTACTGATGTCTTTCTTCTGCCTGTTGCGTAAAATGTTTCTGTTTTTGCCATAATAATATTGCCTTAAATATCTAAAATCAAATTTCTAAAAGCTGGGGCTGTTGTGCGCCATGTGTATGTTCTGAACCTGCAAATACTTTCATTTTTCTAAACATATCTCTGCCTAATGGACCTTTTGGCAACATGCCTTTCACCGCTTTATTAATAATTTCTTCTGGCTTTTTAGCCTGTAAATCTTTGAACGCAATTGATTTTAAATGACCAACATAACCCGTGTGATGGTGATACATCTTATCTTCAAACTTGTTGCCTGTCACTTTAACCTTTTCAGCGTTAACAATAACGATGTAGTCACCTGTATCAGTATGTGGGGTGAACTCCGCCTTGTGCTTACCACGAAGGCGAGAGGCAACTTCTGTTGCTAAACGACCCAGTGTTTTGCCATCGGCATCTACTAAGAACCAATCTCTTTTTACTTCGTGGGCTTTAGCGCTAAATGTTTTCATAATAATCCAATCTATCTACGTGCAGAATAATCGGACTATTATAATCACTTTTTGTTTTGATTGGAAGCTTATCATGCAATTTTAGTGTGAAAAACTTAATCCCAAACACAGCTTAATAAATGCCGGTTATGATAGCGCCTAACAAATATGATTAATTCACACGCACATCTAGATTTTGATGACATGAATGCAATCGCTGAAAATGCGGTGGCTATTGTACCAAGTATTGGCAAACAAAACTGGATTGATGTTCAAATGTACCCTTATTTTGCGTTCGGAATTCACCCTTGGTTAGTAGAAATACACACCCAAAATGACTTAGAAAAATTGGAATATTTGGTTAAATGCAACAACCCAGTTGCCATTGGTGAGTGCGGGCTTGATTACGTTAAAGACATTGATAAAGATAAGCAAATTCATTTTTTTACCTCACAGCTAAAATTGGCAGAAAAATATAACTTGCCTGTGGCGATTCACGCAGTCAAAGCCACTGAAGACGTGATTTTTCTTTTGAAAAAATATCCGAAAGTCAAAGGCGAAATCCATGGATTTTCTGGCAGTGAAGAACAAGCCCAGCTACTAACAAGAATGGGGTTTTATTTAGGGTTTGGACTACAAATCACCAATCAAAAATCAACCAAAATCCGACAAATTGCTAAAAATTGTCCACTGGAATTCATTCTGATTGAGACGGACGATCACCCTAATCCTGACGATTTGACCCTAGTAGCACAAGAAATTTCCAACCTTAAGCAAATACCAGTAGAAAGTGTCATAACACAATGTGATAATAACGCCATTTCTTTATTTGGATTGAAATAATGTCTGGAAGTTGTGCACGCACTGAAATCCTATTAGGCCAACAAGGCTTAGCACGCTTAGCCGAATCTCACGTGCTAATCGCTGGCCTTGGCGGTGTTGGTGGTGCTTGCGCTGAATCGCTATGTAGAGCAGGCGTAGGTACACTCACTTTGGTTGATTTTGATATCGTCTCTAAGACTGATCTTAATCGGCAATTAGTCGCGCTCAATTCAACATTAGATTTACCCAAAGTCGATGTTTTGGCCGATCGACTTCATGATATTAACCCTGATACCATTATCATCAAGCGTAATGAATTTATCGATCGAGACAAAGCCGAAGCTATTGCGATTGAAGATGATCTTGATTTTGTGGCTGATTGTATTGATGCTATTGCTTGTAAAACTGTGCTCATTGATAGTTGTAATAAATCTGGCAAACTAATTATTTCTAGTATGGGTGCCGGCGGGCGACTTGACCCAACCAAGGTGAAAATCTCACGCATGGATAAGACTGAAAACTGCGCCTTAGCTAGAGAGATGCGCAAACAGCTCAGACGCATTCAAGCGTCACTCAAATTCTCGGTGGTGCATTCCACAGAACTGCAAATTAAAGCTCTGCCCCATCAAGAAATTGTTGCTACTGATACTTCACCTGCAGGCAGATCCAGAGCCGTTAATGGTGCTATTTCTTATATGCCCAATATTTTTGGGCTGATGATGGCGGGACACATTATCCAAACCCTACTAAGGTCTTAATTTTTTCCAAGTGAGGCAAAACCTCCCGAACTTATAATATTCAAATTGTTTATAATTCTCGCTTTTATAGCTACAATTGTTAACGTGAGGAATTGCCTCTTGGGCTGATGATGGCAGGACACATCATTCAAACTCTATTAAAATCTTAACAAAT
>JAPYOZ010000015.1:17039-18169 GCA_029941485.1 Gammaproteobacteria bacterium
TTGGGCTGATGATGGCAGGACACATCATTCAAACTCTATTAAAATCTTAACAAATTATTCAAGGAAGAGATTATGGTTAGTACTGAAACTCCAATTTGCAACTTTAATACCCCGGCAATCCACTTCAACCTTAAAGGCGTCGATGGACAAATGCACAGTTTAGAAAACTGCAAAGGTAAAAATGGTCTATTAGTGATGTTTATTTGCAATCATTGTCCTTATGTTAAAGCCATTATTGACCGCATTATTCGCGACACTAAAGAATTGAAATCCATGGGCCTTAACACCGTTGCCATTATGTCCAATAATCCAGATGAATACGAAGCGGATTCTTTTGAAAATATGCAAAAAATTTCTGAAGAAATGAATTTTCCATTCCCTTATTTGATCGATGAGACTCAAGAAGTTGCAAAAGCCTATGGTGCTGTTTGTACGCCAGATTTTTTTGGCTATAACGCCAATTTAAAATTACAGTATCGTGGCCGACTCGATGCGTCGCGTAAAGAAAGTGCAGCAGTTGATGTGAAGCGCGATTTATTCGATGCCATGAGTCAAGTTGCTAACATTGGGCAAGGGCCAAAAGAACAAATTCCATCAATAGGTTGTTCAATCAAATGGTTCGATTAGAAGGTTAGCACTTTATCAGACTGTTCGATAATACCGTGTAAATCATCTAAAGTTGACATTGGACACATGTCTGATGAACCGGATTTTCTAATTTTTAAGCACGTACCGCAAGCAAACACTTCGCCACCAGCATCAACAAAAGATTGCATTTGTTCAGAAACATCGAATTTATCATCGACCAACGTTTCACTTTCAACGCCTTTTGCTAATAAAAATACTTTAACCGTATCACCCTTACCTAAAGAGAACACACCAAGTCTAAATGCATTAAACACCGTTTCAGGATCATTTGAATAAATTACCATTCCAAGCTTCATAACAACCTCCGTAAATACTGACTCAATATTAATTGTACTCTTAATAAATATAATAGAAAACTAATATAGAGTATAATTGCGATCTTTGTCTGTCACTAAAAACCATGTCTGAAAATAAATCCGATAACAAGCCCGATAACAAGCCTCAAGCCAAATTTAGTGATTTTGGCCTATCCGATTCAATTC
>JAPYOZ010000016.1 GCA_029941485.1 Gammaproteobacteria bacterium
CTTTTTTAACCTTTAAAATGCCAGGAGCAATCAAATTAACAATACTCTCGTCTTGCTTGTAGCCAGTAAAGTCACATAAGGCCTCATAAACCATAAAACTACCCATAAATTTGGCGTCAACCGAGTGCCCAGCAATATGGGGCGTGGCCCAATAAGCATCCTTTTGTAGATTCTGATTGATATTAGGTTCATTTTCCCAACAATCAATAATATTGACCTTGGTTTGAGTTTTTTCCCAAACATTTTCATTAATCACACCACCTCTGGCAGCGTTAAATAAAATAGTTTGATTGGTAATGTTGTGAAAATTAGCCTCGTTCAATAATTGATAAGATGGATGCTCTCCATCAAATGTCAGTGGCGTATGAAATGTAACGATGTCTGCACTAAGTGCTGTATCGAGATCAACAAAATTGAGCAGATCTTCAGAGTCTTGACGTGGTGGGTCGTTGAGAAGGGTTTTTATACCCATTAATTCAGCTTTGGCGGCTAATCTTGAGCCAACATTGCCCACACCGATTATGCCCAATGTTTTTTTAGTGTAATCAAAATTAAGCTCGTCTGCCAAATTAACAATTGCACTTATAACAAACTCGGCAACCGCCATTGAGTTGCAGCCTTGAGCTGAAAAGAAAGTAATGCCATTATCTTGAAGATAGTTTTGATCAACATGATCAAGGCCAGCTACAGTTGAACCGACAAATTTAACTTTACTCCCCTCTAACAAGGCCTGATTAACTTTGGTGCGTGAGCGTACAATCAGTACGTCTGCCTCTTTTACCGCGGCTTTGTCGATACTCCGTCCAGGCAAAGAGAAAATCTCGCCAAAATCGCCAAATATTGTGTCATAGGCATAGCATGCATCATCAATAACAAATTTCATAATGTCCAATCGATAGGTTGTTGGTTGTGCATTTTAAGGTAGTCATTGGTTTGTGAGAAATGTTTACAACCAAAAAAACCTTTATGTGCAGAGAAGGGCGATGGATGTGCCGCAGTTAAAACCAAGTGTTTGTTTTGATCAATTAGTTCGGCTTTTTTCTGAGCATGAGCACCCCACAACAAAAACACTAAGTTTTGTTTTTGTTCATTTAAAACATCAATCACCGTGTCGGTGAAATCAACCCAGCCTGATTTGGCATGAGAGCCGGGTGAATTTTTCTCAACGGTGAGTACGCTATTGAGTAGCAGCACTCCTTGTGACGCCCAGTGGGTCAAATTACCGCTTTGGCTAGGTGTAATGTCTAAATCCGATAAGAGTTCTTGATAGATATTTCTCAGCGATGGTGGGATGCTAACACCCTCGGGTACTGAAAAACTCAAGCCATGTGCTTGACCTTCGTTATGATAAGGGTCTTGCCCAAGGATAATGACCTTGGTGTTCTCAAAACTGCTGAGATCAAAGGCATTAAATATTTGATCTTTAAGTGGATAAATAGTTTTATTGTGCGCTGATTCGTATTCTAAAAACTCAAGCAGTTGTTGGTAATAATCTTGCTTAAAAATAAAATCAAGTTGTGGAGACCAATCGGCGATCAAAGCCCGGCCCACCAGAGCCTTAGTCTATAACCTAGTGTGGTGGTATAACCCACTTCAACAAATTGTATGCGACCTTCGGTATTGATAAAGAAACTACTGGGCGTGCCCTTAACACCGAATAAGCGAGATAAAGAACCAGATTTGTCATTGATAATGTTGTTTAGCTTAAGGTTGTTTTCTTCAGCGTATTTTCTAATGTCATCATCAGAGCCTGATTGAATGGCAATGTTGAGCACTTTGTAATCTTCTGCTACGGCTTGAATATTGTCATTTTCTACAGCACAAACTGGACACCAAGTTGCCCAAAAGTGAATCAAAATACCTTGATCAGGTAAAGGCTTAGAGTTCATCACTTCATCGGTGAGGGTTTGGGAGCTAAAACTGGGCGTCATGCCTTGAGTGAGGTCTTGTTGTTGCCACATGCGGATAACAAAAATAGCCAAAACAACCATCATAAATTGCATGAGGGTTTTGCGAGATGGACGATTAATTTTCATGCGCTATATTATAGCCTAAGCAGATAATTGATAAAAATTACCAAATTATTTTTTTGTTTTGTATCAGCAAAAGTAAAAATTAACTTATATCCTGTATCGAATGAGTAATTTATTAATACGTATAATCGCTGTGGCGCGTATGTAGCAATTTGCCATAATAAGGTCATTAAAGTGTTAACATAAGTCATAAAACAGGAGGATAGATGAATACAGCAGTTAAGGCAGTGGGTTTATTTGCAGGCGGCGTTAGTGCTTATGTTATGGGTTCTTTTATGATTAACATGGGTACTGATATGGCCGATATGACCAAATCAGTAGAGCAAATGACTAATGATGTTCATTCAATGGCAAAAAACATGAACGGCATGGCTGGCAACATGATGCAAATGGCACAAAGCATGATGGAAGGTCAAAAGAAAATGGGCGATGATTTTGCCAATGTAGCCAGAGACATGAATGTGATGACGGGTTCGATGATTTCCATGAGTAGAGACATGAACGGTTTGGGTTTAGAAATATCCGGCATGAATACCAACATTAAAGAGATGAATCAATCCATGTCCCGTATGAGTGGTGATATATCTACGATGAATAATTCAATGTCAGGGATGCGTTATGACATTAATAAATTCACCAAGCCTGAAAGCATTATGATGCCTTGGCTGCGTTAATTTTTTTTGCAGATCTGAGTTTTCAATTATAGGTCTAATCAAGCCGTCTATTTTTTTGTACGTATCTCTTCTGAAGTCAAAAACATTTTTGGCGTTATTTAGAAGATTGTTAGTATCAGAAAATATATCAATATTAAGTCTTTTTTTCTTTAACAAAATCATCAGATACGAATGATTTTATGTAACGCATTTTCGCAATTTTGATTTACAAAAAATGACGGATTGGATACAGCGCTGGAAAGATGGAAAAATTGGCTGGCACCGACAAAGTGTTAACTCTAAATTAATTGAATTTATTAATTGTTTGGCGTTGCAATCGGGTGACAGTATCTTTGTTCCACTTTGTGGCAAGAGTCAAGACATGGTTTATTTGCTAGAGCAAGGCTTTAAAGTCATTGGAGTTGAGGTTAGTCAATTAGCAATTGAGCAATTTTTCAGTGAAAATCATTTGAGGTATTCCCTTAAGAAGACACAATCATTTAGCATCTATCAAGCTGAAAATATTACTTTGTATTGTGGTGATTATTTTGCATTAAAAGCCAGTGATTTAAAATCTATAAGTGGTGTATATGATCGCGCTTCATTAATCGCATTACCCATTGATTTAAGAGCAAAATACGTGCGTCATTTATACTCTATAATACCGAGTGCTTGTCGGGTGTTGTTATTAACACTAAATTACCCGCAACAACAAATGAGTGGCCCACCTTACGCACTAAGTGAAAGCGAGGTTGTATCACTCTTTAGTAAGGGGTTTGAATGTCAGCAGTTACAATGTTTTAATGACATTGAGAATGAGCCCAAGTTTCTACACGCTGGTGTAGATTTTATTGAAAAAGCAACTTATTGTTTGCAAAAGGAGAAGTAAAAAAATGGCAAAAAAAGTAAAAGGAATGGTGGCACAATTTGGCACTAAAGGGTATGGTTTTATTACAGGTGATGACGGTGAAAAATATTTTGTTCACCAAAAAAATATTTACAACAAGGCACGCCTAAAAGCAGACACACGCGTTGTATTTAATGCTGAGAATTCTGAGAAAGGTTTAGTGGCAGTCAATGTTAAGTTGCAAGGGTCTGAATCTTCAGAGTCAAAGCCACTTTCAGACACAAACATTAAGATTATGTTCTTGTTTTTATTGGTAATGCAAATCATCATGGCTTACTACGTATTTTTAGCACCCGTGGCAAAATGAAATTAAAGCTTGCTTTGGTTATTGTTTCGTCAGTAGTGCTTAGCGGGTGTCTTTCAACGCCTGCAGTTACGGTTAATAATATCTGTAACTTAATGGATGAAGAGGTCAGCTGGTATCGATCAGTTAAAGCCAGTGAGAAAAAATACGGCGCACCTGCACATGTGCAACTCGCCATTATGTACCAAGAGTCACATTTTGCTTCTGATGCAAAACCACCAAGAGAAAAATTATTTGGCGTAGTGCCTTGGTTTAGGCCAACTTCTGCTTATGGTTTTGCACAAGTAAAAGATGAAACTTGGGATTGGTATCAGCTAAAAACAGGCAATTATGACGCAGATCGTGATGATTTTGATGATGCAGCTGATTTTGTCGGTTGGTACATTAATCAATCTAAAAAGCGCTCAGGCATTTCAAAATCAGACGCTTACAATCAATACTTGGCGTATCACGAAGGTCATGGCGGTTTTAATAAAAAATCTTACTTGGCTAAAGATTGGCTAATGAAGGTTGCCAAAGGCGTTGAGAAGAATGCCAAGCGCTATAAAAAACAGCTTAATCAGTGTGCATCACAGCTTGACAGTAATAGAATCTGGAAATTCTTTTAACTAATCATTATTTTATATGTGGGTTAAAGTGTTGGAATCTGTGCCGAAAGAAGGCACAATGGTTGAGGTAAATACCCAAGACAAAGATTTGTTTGTGACCTTGGTGGATGGAAAATTGTATTGTGCAGAAAATCGTTGTCCACACGAAGACATCAAACTGACATTAGGTTGTTTAAAGGGAAATCGGGTTAAGTGTTCATTACATGGCTTTAGTTTTGATTTGTCAACGGGTGATAGTTCAGAGCAAGACGTAGATAACATGCGCACTTATCCTGTTAAACAAGAAAATAACGAAATATACGTAGAAATATGAATCCTCAAGAATTAATGAAATCAATCATTCAGCGCATTGCAACGGGTCCTGATTTGAGCAAGAATATTGCTTTTGAAGAAGCCAAAGACGGCATGCAAGCCATACTTAAAGGTGAGATTGATGATGTGCAATCAGCAATCTTTTTAATCGCACTTAGAATGAAGCGCGAGACCATGGAAGAGAACGAAGGCATCTTGGCGGCGATTTTGACCGAGAGCGACAAGCAAGAGGTGGATGTTGAACATTTGGTAGATTTAGGCGACCCATACAGTGGTTACAATCGTTCCATTCCAATTTCGTCATTTTTACCGCCTTTATTAGCCGAGTTAGGTTTGCCCACGGTGATCCATGGTTTGGATAGCGTATCGCCAAAATACGGTCTAACACACCGTCATATTAATCAGGCACTGGGCTTGAGTGTGGATCATTCCACGGCCGAGGCAAAGGCGAGAATTGAAAACACAAGCATTGGTTGGTCGTACGTTGATCAAAAAAGTTATTGCAAAGGTTTGCACGACATAGTTTCACTGCGTGATCGTGTGATTAAACGTACGGTGATTAATACCGTAGAGACTTTAATTGGCCCATTACGTGGCAAAACCACGCACTCTATTTTGGGCTATGTGCACAAACCTTATCCGCCTATTTATGCGCATTTAGTTAAAGCTTCAGGCATGGATACCGCACTTTTGGTTCGCGGGGTTGAAGGTGGCGTTGTGCCATCATTGCGTCAAAAGGGTTTGATGGTTTCATATCAAGGCACTGACGAGCAAGATCGAGTGGATATCGACCCATCATCAATTGGCATTGATCAAGATATGCGTGCAATCTCTTTCCCAGGTGAGATGGATGTGAAAAGTGATATTAAGGACTTGGCTGAGTACACGGTTAAACTGGGAAAATCTGCTCTATCAGGCGAACAAGGTATGTTTTATGATGGTCTGGTTTTATCGGCTAGTTTGATTCTTTGGCACACTAAAAAATCAGATTCACTTGCTGATGCAGCTAAGATTGTAAGGTCAACTCTTGATTCTGGTAAAGTACTTAATCGATTAAAGTAAATTTCATATAAAAGTACTTTTTTGATTTTTCATATAGGCTACAATGTCGATTATATGAAATACATTACTTTATTTCTACTGTTATTAAGTCTTGTCGCTAGTGCTAATCTAGCTACGCTCAAAGATGGTTTGCTATTAGATTCAAATACCAATAAGCCTTATACGGGAAATATTGAAACCCTTAATGAGAATTGGGGTGAAAACAAAATTGAATTCTCTAAAGACTATATTGATGGTCTACTTCATGGTCAAGAAAGAACTTTCTATCGCTCTGGAGAGCTAAAGTCCGTTGGTTATTTTAGAGAAGGCCTGCTCAATGGTACCGTTTCAATGTACTTTGAGGATGGGACTTTAATGGGTCGTATGGAAATGGAAAATAACCTTAACAATGGAAGAGGTATTCGTTATTACTCCAATGGCAATAAACAACTTGAAAGATTTTTTGTTAATAATAAGTTAGAAGGTTTGACTAGAGGCTGGTATGAGAGTGGTAATATAAAAACAGAAAAAGATTATAAAAATGGGTTGCTTCACGGTTATTTAAAAACTTATTATAAAGATGGCGGCATATATGAGGAAGTTAAATATGAACACGGAAAACCTAAGTTTAAGAGAGCGTATCTTGAAGATGGTACATTAATTGATGAAAGTATGTTTTTTGATAAGCGTTTAATTAAACTGATTACAGGATAAAAACATTTTTTAAAAAATTTATTCGTATATAAAAATTTATTCGTATATAATTAAAGAACTTTTTATCCAACGGTGGGTAAAAAACCTGAACAAGGATGTTCGTATATTTTTCTAAATTATTTTAGGGAGATTGCGAGCATTTTTTTTGACTTGTAAAAAAGTCATTGCCATTTTACAATTATTGAAGATTGTAAAATTTGAACAAAGATGTTCGTATATTTTTCTAAATTACTTTAGGGAGATTGCGGACATTTTTTTTTGGCTAAAAACAAGCGATTTTGACAATAGTGTTGAATTGTTTTATTTAATAAAAAATGGAGAAAAAAATGAAGTTACATAAGAGTATAAGTAGTATTGCGCTAGCAGCTAGTTTAGCAGCCAGTATGAATACGTCAGCAATTGCAGCTGAGACAATTAAAGTAGGTATCCTGCATTCATTGTCTGGCACTATGGCAATTAGTGAGACAACGTTAAAAGATACAATGTTAATGTTAATCGAAGATCAAAATAAAAAAGGTGGTGTTCTTGGAAAACAATTAGAAGCGGTTGTTGTTGATCCTGCGTCAAACTGGCCTTTATTTGCTGAAAAAGCGCGTGGCCTGATTGAGAATGATGGTGTTGATGCAATTTTCGGATCGTGGACATCGGTTTCTAGAAAATCAGTTCTTCCTGTGATTGAAGAGTTGAACAGTGTATTTTTCTACCCAGTTCAGTACGAAGGTGAAGAGTCGTCTAAAAACGTATTTTATACAGGCGCTGCTCCAAACCAACAAGCAATTCCAGCAGTGGATTATTTGATGAATGATCTTGGTATTGAGCGTTGGGTTCTTGCAGGTACAGACTATGTTTATCCTCGTACCACGAATAAGATTCTTAAGGCTTACTTAAAGTCAAAAGGCGTTGCTGATTCAGACATTATGGTAAATTACACACCATTCGGTCATTCTGATTGGCAGACTATCGTGTCTGATGTTAAATCATTTGGTTCTGCTGGCATGAAGACTGCAGTAGTGTCTACAATTAATGGCGATGCTAATGTTCCGTTCTATAAAGAATTAGGCAACCAAGGTGTTTCATCATCTGATATTCCTGTTATTGCATTCTCTGTTGGTGAAGAAGAACTTTCCGGTTTAGACACTAAGCCTCTAGTAGGACACCTTGCTGCATGGAATTATTTCATGAGTGTGGATGAGGATGTTAACCACGAGTTTATTGCAAAATGGAAGTCATTCATTAAAGATGATAATAGGGTAACTAACGATCCAATGGAAGCGCACTACATTGGTTTTAATATGTGGATTAAAGCAGTTGAAAAAGCAGGTACAACAGAAGCTA
Organism: Gammaproteobacteria bacterium; assembly: GCA_029941485.1. GTDB lineage: Bacteria > Pseudomonadota > Gammaproteobacteria > PS1 > Pseudothioglobaceae > SUP05. The sequence continues at coordinate 7,908 of JAPYOZ010000016.1, forward strand.
ACGCTGTACAAGATGCTATTATCGGTGTGACTACACCTAACCTATCTGGCGGTGTTTCTGCAATGATGCCTAATCATCATATCACCAAGCCTGTGTTAATTGGTGAGATCCAGTCTGACGGACAATTTGAGACAGTTTGGTCTACATCAGGCCTTGTTGCTGGTGATGCATGGTCAGATTTCCTACCAGGATCTAAAGACTTAGTTGCTGACTGGAGAGCGCCTTTAAGTTGTGGTAACTACAACGTTAAGACAGCAAAATGTTCTGGTCAAAATTTCTAAATTTTAAAGTTTAGATTGTTATAATTAACCGCCCCTTAATCAAGGGGCGGTTTTTTTTAATTAAAAATACAAATGTATAAATACTCCCTATATCCATTATTATTAATTATCGGTCTCTTTACGCCTTTACAGAGTTTTTCAGGTGTGGATTTTCAAACGACACTTAATCAGTTGTCAGAGAAAAGTTTTTCAAAAAAAATTAAAACAGTTGAAGCTATTATTAGTAGTAAGAATCCAAGAACTAAATTTGTTCTTGAGTCGTTATCTAAAGGTAGAGTTTATTACATTAAAAATACCAAGAAAGTTGTTCTTGGATTAAAAAGTGACGAAAAATATATAACTAAAGATTTGGTCAATGATGAAACTCTAGGTATTTTTACCAAACGTGAAATTAAAAAAGTAGGTATTAATAATAAAATTCGTCAAAAAATTAAGATTGGTTTAGCAACAATAAATTTAATGGATGCTAACAAACTAATTAGGCTGCAAGCAGTTAAAGCCATTTATAAAGATTTAAACCAAGAGGTTGTCGCCACCATAAAGCCTTTAATGGAAGGTGAGAGTGATGTCGATGTAAAAGAAGCAATGTTAGTTGCTATTAATATATTTAATTTAAATAGCAAGAATTCAGAAGAGCGTATTAACGCAATTCAAAACCTTAAAGGAAGTTTAGAGCCTATAGTCAAGGTTCGTTTAAAGCGCTTAAAGCGCAATGATAACAATGAGCAAGTCAGACTGGTAGCAGAAAGTGCACTTAAAAATATTGAATCAAGAATTAGCCGATTTAAAATAATAGAAACTTTATTCTTCGGTATTAGTTTTGGTTCTGTTTTGATTCTAGCAGCTATTGGTTTGGCCATTACTTTTGGTGTGATGGGTGTAATCAATATGGCACATGGTGAGTTGATTATGTTGGGAGCTTATACAACTTATGTCGTGCAGTTGTTAATGCCAAACTACATAGGATTGTCTATTCTTGTGGCTATACCTGCCGCGTTTATCGTGTCTGGTTTGGTAGGAATCTTGATTGAGAGAGGGATTATTCGTCACCTTCATGGTAGGCCATTAGAAACACTGCTCGCAACTTTTGGTGTTAGTTTAGTGTTACAGCAAGTGGTTCGTACGATATTCTCACCTCTAAATCGTTCGGTGGAAACACCAGAATGGATGTCTGGCGCGTTAGAAATAAACGGTATTTTATCCCTGACCTGGAATAGGCTGTACATCATTGTTTTTTGTTTGATTGTTTTTGCTGCACTTGTCATGGTCTTAAAGAAAACTTCATTAGGATTGCAAGTAAGAGCAGTCTCACAAGATAGGAATATGGCCCGTGCTATGGGCGTTCGTTCAAATTGGGTGGATGCAATGACATTTGGTTTGGGTTCGGGTGTTGCTGGCATTGCCGGTGTGGCGTTGTCACAACTCACAAATGTGGGCCCAAACCTGGGTCAAGCTTATATTATTGATTCCTTTATGGTGGTGGTATTTGGTGGTGTAGGAAATCTGTGGGGTACTTTAATAGGTGGCTTTGGTTTGGGAATTATTAATAAATTTATGGAGCCTTGGGTTGGTGCTGTCTTGGCTAAAGTCTTAATCTTGATATTTATTATCTTGTTTATCCAAAAAAGGCCAAGCGGCTTATTCCCTAGAAAGGGAAGATCTGCGGAGACGAATTAATGATATTTTCTAGTATTTTAAGAAGCGACACCGGGGGGAAGGTTTTTTTATCAGTACTGACATTAGTCGCTGTATTGATACCTTTTTTAAACTTAGCATTACCTGCAGATCATCCTCTTTACATATCCACTTATACAGTTACTATTTTAGGTAAGTACTTAACCTATGCACTCTTAGCAATTGCTGTTGATTTAGTATGGGGCTACTTAGGCATTCTAAGCCTTGGTCATGGTGCATTCTTTGCTTTAGGTGGTTATGCAATGGGCATGTACCTAATGAGGCAAATTGGAGACAGGGGCGTGTATGGCGATCCCGTGTTACCTGACTTTATGGTTTTTTTGGATTGGAAAGAATTACCATGGTTTTGGCAGGGGTTTGACCAATTTTGGTTTGCAATCATTATGGTGGTATTAATACCAGGATTACTTGCTTTTATCTTTGGTTGGTTAGCATTCCGCTCTAGAGTGACAGGTGTTTATTTGTCTATCATGACACAAGCCCTGGTTTATGCATTGATGCTGGCCTTTTTTAGGAATGAGTTGGGTTTTGGCGGTAATAACGGACTGACTGATTTTAAGGATATTTTAGGTTTTAGTTTGCAGTCAGATGCTACTCGAATTGGATTATTTATTGCATCATCGGTGGCATTAGCAGCTGGTTATTTAGCCAGTAGGGCGATTACTAATTCACGATTAGGTCGCGTTGCTGTTGCTATTAGAGATTCTGAGACTAGAGTAAGGTTTATTGGTTATCGTGTTGAATACGTTAAGCTGTTTATATTCACATTCTCAGCAATTTTAGCCGGAATAGCAGGTGCTTTGTATGTGCCACAAGTAGGCATTATTAACCCAGGTGAATTTTCACCTATCAATTCAATTGAAATGGTGATATGGGTAGCTATTGGTGGTCGATACACTTTATACGGCGGTGTTATTGGTGCACTCTTAGTGAATTATTCAAAAACTTTTCTTACCAGTGCCATGCCAGAAATTTGGTTATTTGTATTAGGCGGAATGTTTATTATTGTGACAATACTTCTTCCAAAAGGAATTGCTGGGCTATTAAATAAAGATAGGAGTGCAAAGTAATGAAAAAAAGAATTCGTTCATTTTTTGAAAAATCAGCACCAACTAGAAACATTGATTTACATAAAGACATGGTTCTTTACCTAGAGGACATTACTGTCAGCTTTGATGGGTTTAAAGCGATTGATTCTTTGAATTTATACGTTAGAAAAAATGAATTGCGTTGTATTATTGGCCCTAATGGTGCAGGAAAAACAACAATGATGGATATTATTACTGGAAAGACTCGTCCTGATCATGGTACCGCATGGTTTGGTCAAAATTTTAATTTACTGTTGCATTCTGAAGATGAGATTGCTAGAGCAGGTGTTGGTCGAAAGTTTCAAAAGCCTACAGTTTTTGAGAATCTGACTGTCTTTAATAATTTAGAATTGGCAATGGATAGTGACAAGCGCGTCTTTCCAACGTTGTTTGCTAAATTAACAGCTACTAATCTTGAATCGATTGAATTGGTTTTAGAGAAAATTAATCTAACAGGACAAAGTAAAGAATATGCAGGTTCGCTTTCACATGGTCAAAAACAATGGTTAGAAATTGGAATGTTGTTAATGCAAAATGCCCAGTTATTGTTGATTGATGAGCCTGCAGCAGGCATGACGCATCAAGAAATAGACAAAACATCTGAGCTTCTACAAACCCTAAAACAAGAACATACGGTCATTGTTGTAGAGCACGATATGGATTTTGTTAAATCGCTCGATAGTCCTGTCACCGTTCTGCATCAGGGTAGTGTTCTGGCTGAAGGTAGTATGGATAAAATTCAAAATGATCCTAAAGTTATCGAAGTTTATTTAGGCGAATAATATGATTGAAATTAAAGCATTGAATCAGTTTTATGGGGAAAGTCATACGTTATGGGACTTGGATCTTGATGTCTGTGAAGGCGATTGTATTGCTATTATGGGTCGTAATGGTGTGGGTAAAACAACTTTAGTTGAAAGCATTATGGGCCTTTTGCCTATTAAGAGTGGAAGTATTAATTTCCAAGATAGTAACATCACCCATATTCCTTCTGAAAGTAGGGCGTCAATGGGTATCGGCTACGTCCCTCAAGGCAGAAGAATTTTCCCTTTTTTAAGTGTAGAAGAAAACTTAAAGATTGGACTGCCTGCAAGAAAAGATAAGTCTAATGTCATCCCTGAATTTATTTATGAAATATTCCCTGTATTGAGAGACATGTTAGGCCGCCAAGGTGGTGATTTATCAGGTGGACAGCAGCAGCAGTTAGCTATTGGTAGGGCGTTAGTGATTGACCCAAAACTATTAATATTGGATGAGCCTACCGAAGGCATTCAACCAAATGTGATTCTTGAAATTTGTGATATTATTCGAAAACTAAATACAGAGCGAGACATGACTGTAATTTTAGTAGAGCAAAAATTACCTATTGCTAGAAGGATTGCGGATAAGTTTGTTATTTTAGACAGAGGCAGTAATGTTTGTTCTGGCTTAATGGATGAACTCGATGATAAGTTGATTAAGAAATATTTAACCGTATAAAGGAATGATATAACTATGTTGAAAAATAAAATAAAATTTGCTATTGTAGCGCTTTCGATCGCAGTGATTACACCAGTTTTAGCACATGTGACACCAGAACATGTATTGGGTTTGAGTCATGATTCCGCGAACTCATGGAGCTTGTTTGAAATTGTATTATTAATTTGCACACTTCTTGTTGTGATCGGATTTTTATCAAGAGAACAGAAAATGGATAAAGGCTAGTGCAGTATTTTTATGTGCGATGATTTGGCCAATAGTTGGGTAGCTAAATTAGAATTACATTTTTCTAAGAGCAAGTCTAAAACGTTTCTTTCGAAAAGAAAACACATTGGCCCATTAACCATTCAACGGGCTTTTTATCCTGAGGGTGACTTATGTCACTTGTACTTATTGCACCCTCCAGGCGGTGTTGTGGGTGGAGATCAATTGACAATTGAAGTTAAAACAGACTCGAATTCTTGCTCTTTAATTACCACGCCTGGAGCAACAAAGATTTATCGTTCAAAAGATTGCAAGTGTGCTGTTATTAATCAAAGCTTTAGCATTGCAAATGACAGTTCGTTAGAGTGGCTACCTATGGAAACTATTATTTTTCCAGGTGCTGAATCTAATTTTTTTACTAAATTTTCATTATCTGGTAATGCAAAATTGGCGGCATGGGAGGTCCAATGTTTAGGCAGGCCTGCAATTAACGAGTCTTTTGATGCAGGTAATTTAAAATTTAATTTTGAGTTGTGGAGGGATGACACTCCCATTTTGATTGATAAGTTAAAAATTAATCAATCTGAATTAGACAACGTTGTAGGGTTAAGAGGTCATCCGGTGTTTGGCACTTTTATTATTAGTAGTGCCAGTCAAACAGTATTAGATTTAGTGCGTAGCAAAATTCCACAAGGTAAGGGCTATATTTATGGGGTCACTCAAATTGAAGATATAATTGTAATTAGAGGTTTGGCCAATAAAACACATTTAATTCAAGATATTTTTAGAAATATTTGGCAGTCAGTGCGCCCCCTAGTTTTTGATAGAGAGGCTTCAGTTCCACGAATTTGGGCAACATAATTTAAAGTTAAGGTATAAATATGGATTTAACACCACGAGAAAAAGATAAATTAATAATATTCACGGCAGCTTTGTTAGCAAAACAACGTAAAGATAGGGGGGTTAAATTAAATTACCCAGAGTCTATTGCTTATATTTCATCTGAAATATTAGAGGGTGCACGCGATGGTAAAAGCGTAGCTGAGTTAATGGATTATGGTCGTCAATTACTTACAGAAGATGATGTTATGTCAGGAATATCATCAATGATTCCAGATATTCAAGTTGAGGCTACTTTTCCTGACGGTACAAAACTTGTGACCGTGCATGATCCTATTCAGCCAATTAAAGAAAGCATGGATACTGATGAGAATTCAGATGAAGTATTGATTCCAGGCGAAGTCCTGATTAACATTTCTGACGAAATAGAACTTAATTTAAACAGGAATCGTATTAGAGTTATTATTGCGAATCATGGTGATAGGCCTATACAGGTAGGCTCTCACTATCATTTTTTTGAAACAAATGCTGCTTTATTCTTTGATAGGGATAAAACTAAAGGCTTTAGATTGAATATCCCTTCTGGAACAGCGGTTAGATTTGAGCCCGGTCAAGAGCGTGAGGTCGAATTAGTTGAATACGATGGTAAAAAAGAAGTTTATGGATTTAATGCTAAAATAATGGGGAAAGTATGAGTTCTATTTCTAGAAAGGCATATGCTGAGATGTATGGCCCTACAGTGGGTGACAAGGTTCGTCTAGGTGATACTGAACTTTATATTGAGGTTGAAAAGGATTTTACAACTTATGGAGAAGAAGTAAAATTTGGTGGTGGTAAGGTGATTCGTGATGGTATGGGCCAGAGTCAATTATGCAGTAAAGATGTTGTTGATGTTGTTATTACCAATGCACTTATTCTTGATCACTGGGGTATTATCAAAGCTGATATTGGTATTAAAGAGGGTCGTATTGCAGGCATTGGTAAAGCCGGAAACCCAGATACACAACCAAACGTTACTATTGCAATTGGTGCAGGTACCGAGGTAATTGCTGCTGAAGGGCAAATTGTTACTGCAGGTGGTGTTGACGCACATATTCATTTTATTTGTCCACAGCAAGTTGAAGATGCATTAATGTCTGGTATCACAACAATGCTAGGTGGTGGTACAGGGCCCTCTGCAGGTACTAATGCTACAACATGTACTCCAGGACCATGGAATATACACAGAATGTTAGAAGCAGCAGAAGATTTACCAATGAACCTTGGGTTTATGGGTAAGGGTAACGTAAGCTTACCCAAGCCATTAGAAGAACAAGTGATGGCAGGTGCAATGGGGCTTAAGCTTCACGAAGATTGGGGTACAACGCCAGCAGCTATTGATAATTGCTTGTCAGTTGCTGAAAATTATGACATTCAAGTCGCTATTCATACGGATACTTTAAACGAGTCAGGTTTTGTTGAAGATACTATTGCCGCTTTAAAAGGTCGAACCATACACACTTATCACACAGAAGGTGCGGGTGGAGGGCACGCACCAGATATTATTAGAGCGTGTGGTTATAGTAATGTATTGCCTTCTTCTACAAATCCAACCAGACCTTATACTATTAATACTGTGGATGAACATTTAGATATGCTGATGGTTTGTCATCATTTAGATCCGTCAATTGCAGAAGATGTTGCATTTGCTGAATCACGTATACGACGAGAGACTATTGCAGCAGAGGATATTTTGCATGACTTAGGTGCTTTCTCAATGATTTCATCAGACTCTCAAGCAATGGGTCGAGTGGGAGAGGTCATTACCAGAACATGGCAAACAGCCAATAAAATGAAAATTCAACGTGGACAATTGGAGGGAGATTCATCTACTAATGACAATCTTCGTGCCAAACGATACGTTGCTAAATATACGATTAATCCTGCCATTACTCATGGAATATCACATGAGGTAGGCTCAATAGAAGTCGGAAAATTAGCAGATTTAGTATTATGGAAGCCTAAATTTTTTGGTGCAAAACCAGGGGTTATTATTAAAGGTGGCATGATTGTAGCCGCCCCAATGGGAGACCCAAATGCATCAATACCAACCCCTCAGCCAGTGCATTATAGAAAGATGTTTGGTGCGCTGGGTGCGGCCAGACTAAATACTAGAATGACTTTTTTATCCCAAGCAAGTATTGATGCCGGTATTGTTGATCGACTCAGTCTTAGATCGTTAATAGGTGTAGTCAAATCTTGTAGATCTGTGACAAAATCATCAATGATTCATAACGATTATCAACCTAATATTGAAGTAGATTCTCAAACGTATGAAGTAAAGGCTGATGGGGTTTTATTGACTTGTGAGCCAGCAGCAGAACTGGCATTAGCGCAGAGATATTTTCTATTTTAACAATGAAAGAATTTATTCACAAAATACCTGTCTCTAATGCGATAGATGCAACTATTACTCTGACGTTAGAGCAAAGAGTGAAGAGTCGACTAAAAGCCCAATTAGATAATGGTGAGGATGTGGGTATTTTCATGCAAAGAGGTGGTGTTCTTGAGCACGGCGATCTAATTGAAACCGAAGATAATTTTGTTGTTAAAGTAGTTGCAGCCACAGAATTATTATCATCGATCTATACTACTGATCCATTATTACTTGCGCGAACTTGTTATCATCTTGGTAATCGTCATGTTGAGCTTCAAATTACTCAAAATAGTATTCATTATAGACACGACCATGTTCTGGATGAAATGGTCCAGAGTTTTGGATTAGATGTGATCTCAGAACAATTGCCTTTTTGTCCAGAAAAAGGTGCGTACACTTCGCATTCTGGCCATCATGAGCACTAACATTAATCAACTCGGTTTGTTGAGGCTGATGAGTCTAATGAGTCCAACTCTTCCCATTGGGGGCTTTACCTATTCTCAAGGTATTGAGAAAGCGGTTGAGGATCAATGGATAGTAGATGTTGATAGTGCTTATGAGTGGCTTAGTAAGCAATTACATTATGGCTTAACCTATACTGATTTACCTATTATGCTAAGATTGTATAACGCTTTTGAGAGTAACAATAAAGCAGAAGTTGTTCGCTGGGGGCAAGTATTGTTAGCCTGTCGTGAAACTCGAGAGTTAAGACAAGAAGAAGTTAATCGAGGTCGTGCATTAACCAAGGTTTTAGAAGCATTAGACAGTTCAGTGACGATAGGGTGGGAAGATACAATCAGCACAAATCATTTGTCTGGATTTGCACTCATTAGTACGCATTGGAAAATAACCATCGCTGAATTGTTATTAGGCTATAGCTGGTCTTGGCTTGAAAACCAAGTGTCGGCCGTGGTAAAAATTATCCCACTGGGGCAAACTCAAGGTCAGCAATTATTGCATAAACTGATGCAATTGATTCCCGATATTGTCAATCAATCAATGATATTAACCGAAGAAAATATTGGCATGTCTCAGCCAGCACTAGCAATTGCAAGCAGCTTACACGAGACACAATACACAAGAATTTTTAGATCATAGGAGAAATAAGTGAATAATAAACAACCACTACGCATAGGTATTGGTGGCCCGGTAGGGTCTGGCAAAACTGCACTTTTAGATGTATTGTGTAAAGCAATGCGTGATACTTATCAAATTGCTGTTGTTACTAATGATATTTATACGCAAGAAGATGCAAAATTTTTAACAGCAAGCAATGCTCTAGATGCCGATCGAATTATTGGCGTAGAAACGGGAGGTTGTCCCCATACTGCCATTAGAGAAGATGCATCGATGAATCTTGCCGCTATAGAAGATTTGAGCAACAGGTTTGATGATTTAGACATTATTTTTGTTGAAAGCGGTGGAGATAACTTATCAGCAACTTTTAGTCCAGAATTGGCAGATATTACCATTTATGTTATTGATGTGGCGGAGGGTGAAAAAATTCCAAGAAAGGGTGGGCCAGGTATTACCCGTTCAGATTTGTTGGTGATTAACAAAATTGATTTAGCGCCTTATGTTGGTGCCTCATTAGAGGTAATGGAAAGCGACACCAAAAGAATGAGAGGTGAGAAACCTTTTGTTTTTACTAATTTAAAAAAATCAGTCGGGGTGGATACAATCATTAGTTTTATTATCAAGGATGGCATGTTGTAAATTTAATGCTTTAGTGTAATAAAAAACCCAAAAATCACCTATTAAAGTGACTTTTGAGTAGAGGAGGAGATTTTTATTTATTTGAATTCACTACCAAGGAATGAAAAATTTATTAAACCAAGATTCATTGATAACAGTCACCTCTGCATTAACAGACTTATTATGTTTGAATACATAGTCGTTGCCTGAGGCTGATTGGTGGCATTTTATACAGCCTTCAACTTTTCCTGCTTTAAGCTGATCACCATTAGGTTTGTATTTTGCAAAGAACCAATCTTTATTTTTAGGATTGTATCCTGAATCGTTAATATACGTGGCAAAATAATCATCATTAAGTCGTTGTAATT
>JAPYOZ010000017.1:0-11907 GCA_029941485.1 Gammaproteobacteria bacterium
CCAATTGAGAACGTACCAGTTTTAGTTTCCTCTACACTAAAGTGTAAATTAATCTTATCATCGAAGTCTTTGAGTTTTGATACTTCCATTTTTACGTCTGAGAAGAAACCCAGTCGTTTAATTTTTTTAATCGATTCATCGAGCTCAGTATTGGAATACAACCCGCCTTCGTTGATACCAATCTCGCGACGAATGACTTCATCTTGAGTTCGAGTGTTGCCAACAATAGTGATGCGATTAATGTAGACTTTTTTGTTAAGTGATATTTTTATATTTAAATCAATGGTGTGTGTTTTAGCATCTTCTACAGTAACTGGGTCAACTTTTGCAAAAGCATAACCTTGATCGGCAAATACATCGGTAATGGCTTGAATACTTTCAATGACTTTTTTTCGTTCAAACACGTCACCCTTAGAGATGGTTAATAACTCTCTTAAATGTTTAACGGACTGATTTAGCAAGTCACCTGTAAATTGAATAGAGCCCACTTTATATTCTTCACCTTCACTAATATCAATGCCAATATCAATACTTTGCTTATCCTCAGAAAGTTTGGTCTTGATTTTATTGACCTTGAAGTCAAGGTAACCAGAATTAATGTAAGATGATTTCATTGCTTCAATGCCTGCGTCTAAGGCGACTTTTGAATAATGATCTTTTCTAGTAAAGTAGTTAATGATAAAAAAATCAGGTTCGCCAATTTCGAACAGATCAAGTAAATCATCTTCATCATTAACCTTACTGCCCGTAATTTTCATAGAGCTAATGCGTGCTACTTCTCCTTCATCAATGTCAAGCTCGATTCCTATCCTGTTTTGAGCATCCGTTTCAATGGTTTTGGTAATTTTAATACTGTAGTAGCCCTTAGAAATATACGTTCCTTCTAGTTGGGAAATTAATTTTTCAAGCTGCCTTTTATTAAAAATCTTACCTTGAGAAAGGTCCATGCTTTTTAAAATTTGCTTAAGTGAATCTTCATCAATAACCTTGTCGGAATAATTAATTACATCAACGTATTTAATGTGTGGATTTTCTTGTAAGTTGATTTTTAATATTTGGCTATCTTGCGATACTTCGATGTCTTTAAAAAAGTTAGTTTTATAAAGTGAGCGAATAATTTGAGCCGAAACTTGTGTGTTGTAGTCGTCTCCAACTTCAACAGGAAGGTAACTTAAAACAGTACCTCTTGAAATGGCGTTTAGCCCTAAAATTTCAATACTTTTAATAGGGTCAGCATTCAGGTTGAGCGATAGTAAAGTACCCAATATTAAAGAGATTTGAAGTAGAATTTTTTTCATAATTTTAACTTTTACAATAATCGTGACAAATCATTATACAATGCCACAGCGGTTAACGATAAGATAAAAAACAGACCAAATTTTAACAAAATTTGCTGCAACATTTGACTTACTGGAGAGCCTTTTAAGATTTCAATTAAATAGAATAATAAGTGGCCTCCGTCTAGAAGAGGAATGGGCAATAAATTTAATAAACCCAAACCAATACTAATGAGCGCTAAAAAGGATAAGAATGAGACTAATCCAACTTGTGCCGTTTTACCTGCATAATCCGCAATACTTACCGGACCACTGATTTGCTTTAAAGACGCCTCACCTAAAATCATTTTTTTAATCATCACTAAGTTTAATTTGGTTAATTGATACACCTTGACATTAGCAGATACAAATGAATCCACCAAGTTCTTTTTAACGATTACTTTCCACTCATCAAGATAATTTTCAGCCACTAAAACACTGACTCCAACTTTGGCCACACCGTCTTTGATTTTTGGGGTGAGTGGTAATTCAATAATTGAAGAATTTCGTTTAATTGTTAATTGAATTTTTTGATTGGGATTGCTTTTTACAGTATCAACAAATTCATACCAAGAATTAATATCGTCACCATCAATTTTCAGTATTTCATCATTGGACTTAATGCCAGCAATTTGTGCCGGACTGTCACTAATGACTTGGTCAATAATAGGCTTAATTTTTGGCAAGGAGAATTCAAAACCTAGGTACTTTTCAAGTCCTTGTTCAGGGTTTGCTAAAAAGTCACCCGTTAAAGACAGTTCTATTTTTTTTAAATTTTTAGTAGTAGAAATTACCTCTATTTGTAAAGGATTTTCTTCCAATGCTTGAATAAAATTGATGGAAAATTCTTGAATTGTTGAGATTTTTTTTCCATTAACACTGAGTAGCTGATCTCCAGTTTGTAAGCCTGAGTGCTCAGCAATGCTATTGTTTTCAATAGAACCAACAATAGGCTTAATGCCCGTTGTTCCTACATAAAAAATAAAAGTATAAACAAAAATAGCGAAAATAAAGTTAGCCGCTGGTCCTGCTACAACAATGGCAATGCGTTTATAAACACTTTGAGTATTAAAAGCTCGATGTTTTTCTGATGCCTTAACTTCGGCCTCGTTTTCATCCAGCATTTTGACGTAACCACCAAAAGGAAGTGCGCACAAAGTGTATTGTGTTTCCCCTCGTTGCCAAGATTTTAAAATTTTGCCAAAACCAATGGAAAATCTTAATACTTTAACGCCTAGTTTTTTAGCAACCCAAAAATGACCGAATTCATGTACCGTTACCAAAATTCCAATGGTAACAATAAATGAAAGTAGTGCGCTTAAGGCCCCCATTAAAATTTACAGTGCTGAGTGGGTATGTCCTGCACCTTTTAATTTTTTGAGATAATCGTCCCAAAGATCGTCGTGATTAATGGCTATGTGATGGAGGTGAGACCAAGAGTAAATCCCTGTATCGTGACCATCGCTGAAAAACAAAATAACAGCGTAATTGCCAGTTGGTTCGATGCGTGAAATGGTAACACCTTCTTTACCCGTTTGTAAAACTTCTTGACCAGGGCCGTGCCCAACCACTTCAGCAGAAGGAGAATAAACTCTTAAGTATTCAGCACTCAAAGGATAATCAGTACCATCAAACGTGATGGTCAATAAGGTTTTGGCCTTATTAAGAGTGATGTTAGTAGGGGTTTTCATAGATTTTCCTTGAATTTGAATTAAAAATGATTTTATCAGAAGTTATTATTAGTTAACCTTGAGAGTTGTATGTAGATAAAATACTTAGAATGATGATTAACTTTACAAAAATGCATGGACTGGGCAATGATTTCATGGTTATTGATAACAGCGCGGGCAACATTGTTTTTAGCTCTGAACAGGTGCAATCTTTATCACAGCGACATTTTGGCATTGGATTTGATCAATTATTAATGATTGAGTCGACTAATACCAAAGGCGTTGATTTTCGTTACATTATCTACAATGCAGACGGTTCTGAAGTTGAACAATGTGGCAATGGCGCACGTTGTTTTGCGCGTTTTGTTCGTGAAAAAGGGTTGAGTAATAAAAATCCAATCAGTGTTGAGACCAAGTCAGGCATTATTAGTTTATTTATTAATGATGACAATACCGTGCGTGTTGACATGGGTGCACCTATTTTTAATCCGATCGACATTCCCTTAATGGCCTCAGAAGAGTCTCTTTATTACCTAATAGAGGGTTATGAAACCGGAGTAATTTCGACCGGTAATCCGCATTGTGTCATGATTGTAGATGACGTTGATTCTATTGATGTGGAATACATAGCGCCTCAAATTCAGCAAAGTGATTTATTGCCTAACCAGGCCAATATTGGCTTCATGCAGATAATAAATCGCAATGAGATTAACTTACGCGTTTATGAACGTGGCGCAGGTGAAACACTGGCTTGTGGCTCAGGAGCTTGTGCTGCGGTCATTCATGGTGTTAGAGCAGGGCAGTTAGATGGCCAAGTTACTACTCATTTAAGGGGCGGAGACGCATTGATTGAATACAAAGAAGGCGAGAATGTTTTTTTATCAGGCCCTGCACAGTTTGTTTTTGAAGGCTGGATTGATATCTAAATCAAGTTGTTTGGCAATTAACTGAGAATATTTTCCTATCTTTTAGTCTAATTGTGCTTAAAGATCCACCCCAAATGCAGCCATGATCCATTGGATAAACATGAGTCTGATTTACATTAGCAAGGTCCGACCAATGCCCAAAGAAAACGTCGGTATTTTTTAGCTTTCGGTTGGCGTGTAAAAACCAAGCTTTATACCCTTTTGGCGCTTGATCGTAATTCACTTTATGATCAAATTCTAACTCACCATCACTTTTACAAAATCGCATTCTCATCAGAGCATTAATAGTGTATCGACAACTGTCTAATTCATCAAGATCGTCTTGGTATTTATTAGGCTTGTTGTGATACATGCTTGATAAAAAATTACTCACATCGTTACCTTGTAAATATTTTTGTACAAGAGTGGTTTGTCTGAAGAGGATGTCCTGATCCCAAGCAGGAGGAATTCCCGCATGTACTAGCAGTACATCTTTGTACTCTATTGCTAAAGGTTGTTTTAACAAAAAATCGATTAATTCATTTCGATCATCGGCATTGATAATATCAGTAAAAGTATCTCTTGAATTTGGCTTTCTTGAAGTAAGTGCACAAGTTAATAAATGAAAATCATGATTGCCTAAGATCATTTTAGCATTATCGCCTAAACCTTTAATAAAGCGCAGTGTGGTTAATGATTTATCGCCACGATTAACCACATCACCTAAAAAAAATAGGCGATCCTTATCGGTAGAAAACTTGATTTTCCTAAGTAAGTTTTGCAGTGAATCAAAACACCCTTGAACATCACCAATAAAGTAATCAGACATTAATGCAGTGTGTAAGGCTCGCTTAAGACAAACTCAGGTATTTCAGCTTCAAAGCGCTCACCTTCATCGCTAATCATGCCGTAAGTGCCTTTCATGGAGCCAGTTTGAGTTTTAATAACAGCACCTGATGAATATTGAAAGCTCTCTCCAGGAGAAAGGTGTGGTTGTTGGCCAACAACGCCTTCGCCGATCACGTCTTCAACGTCGCCACTCTCATCTTGAATGTGCCAGTGACGCGTGCGCAGCTGAGCTCCAATTTCGCCATTATTAGTAATGGTAATTGTGTAAGCGTAGGCGTATTGATGATGTGTAACGTTAGATTGATTATCTAAGTAAGTTACTTGTACTTCAATTTTAATGTTGTTTTTCATAGTCAGATGTCAGTGTAATAAATTCGTTCACACTAAGCATTTCCGCTCTTTGTGATAAATCAATGTTTGTTTGCTCTTGTGTTAATAATGATTTTAAACAATTTCTGAGTGTTTTTCTACGTTGAGCAAAACTTGCTTTAACTACTTTTTCAAACGTACTCACATTATTCACCAAAGTTTTTTTCAAAGGCTTGAGGTAAACAATGGCCGAATCCACTTTTGGTGCAGGCTCGAAAGATTCAGGGGGTACGACAAAAATCATCTCTACTTCAAAAAAAGCTTGCATCATCACACTCAATCGACCGTAAGTTTTATTGTTGTTTTTTGCCACCATGCGTTCAACCACTTCTTTTTGTAGCATAAAGATCATGTCTTGGATGTATTCTCTATTGTTCAGTAAATGAAATAATAAGGGCGATGAAATATTGTAAGGTAAATTACCTACTATTCTAAGTGGAGTGGGTAATTTACTAAAATCAAACTTCAGTGCATCACCTTGGTGGATGATCAGATTGTCTTTATCAAAAGATTGCAATAAGGCAATCAGATCTGTGTCTATCTCAATCACGTGCAATTGATCTAGCTTTTCTAATAAAGGCAGTGTCATCGCCCCTTGGCCGGGACCAATTTCAAGTAAATTGTCATTTTTCTTTGGCACAATGGTGGCGATAATGCGCTCTATAATTCTTGCATCTACCAGGAAATTTTGTCCAAAACGTTTACGAGCTATGTGTTTAGCCATTTGCACGGTTAATTAATGTTTGTGTGTATTCTAGCGCAGTATTAAAACTTCCTAAGCTAATATTACCCGTACCTGCTAGTTTTAGAGCTGTCCCATGGTCAACGGAAGTGCGAATAAATGGTAAACCAAGAGTGATATTGACTGCTTTTTTAAAGCCCAATGTTTTAAGTACGGGTAGCCCTTGATCGTGATACATGCACAGCACAACATCAATACCTTCCAGAGAGTCGGGTGTAAAAGCAGTATCAGCAGGCACAGAACCTATTAAGTGATAACCCTGTTGATTGAGCTTATTAATAAGTGGATTAATAATTTCAATTTCTTCACTACCTAGGTAACCGCCTTCACCAGCATGAGGATTAAGCCCACAAATCAGTATGCTTGGTTTGTCGATACCTTGATTTAATAACGATTGATGAATGATATTAATGGTTTTACTGAGTGAGTTTGATTGAATGTGATTAGCCACTTTTGATAGGGGTAGGTGAGTTGTGGCCAGTGCCACACTCAATCCCTCGGTTGCCAGCATCATCACTGTTTGTTTGACATGGCTGATTTTTGCTAAATACTCAGTGTGCCCAGTAAATTCAATACCCGCTTGGTTGATAACACCTTTGTGCACTGGCCCTGTTAGTAAGGCATTACACTTCAAATCTAGGCAAGATTGAGTGGCAGAGTTTAATGTTTCTAATACAAAATGTGAATTATCTGGGTTTAAGGTTCCAGCCTCAACACTGGTTTTGAGTTTAATTGGGAAAACGCAGATTTCACCTTGAGCTGACGCAACGTCAGATTCTTTAATCTTAATGCTTAAATTTAATTTTTTTGCACGCCTGATTAATAAATCCGGATCACTAAAAACTAACAAGTTTTTACGTGCTTTTTGCTGGGCATAAATAATGGCCAAATCAGGGCCAATTCCAGCGGGTTCTCCAAGCGTAAAAGCAATCGACATAAAGTTGTCCAAGTAAATAAGTATTAGATATATTATAAAGTTAATATATAATCAATATTTTATATGATATTAATTCAAAATTAATAAGTAAAAATCATTATAAAACAAAGACTTATATAAAATTTAACAAGTTATTTGAATATTTATTTAAAATAACAAACACAGTACATTTTAATCATATAAAATTCCATCTAAAGTTTATTTTCTCACTTAAAAATAGGTTAATTATGAGCTTATCAATTGCACCTCTAGTAACATCAGTTTTATTAACATTTTCTCTTTCCTCTCAAGCACAAGTCATCACCCAAAACCCCGATAGTTTTGATTCCGTTTACAGTCTTCAAGTAGTCAGTGGCATGTCATTAGATAAAAGGGCACTTTTAGGAGGTGCAGTTATTTCCTCCGCACAAGTCAATTTATCTGCCCAAGTGTCAGGCGATGTTTTGAGTGTAAGTGGTAAAGAAGGCGATATGTTTAAACAGGGCACTATTTTAGTAACCCTAGAGCAAGAATCCATTCAAGCACAAAGAGATTCGGCTTATGCTGACATTGCATCGGCTAATGAAGCGCTTAGAAATGCCGGCGTACAATATTCACAATCCATTGTTTCTCCAAATTCAAACGGTATGTTTGGCGGAATTCCAGGCATGTTCTCTATGTTTACTGATCCAATGTTAAAAATGAGCGGGCAAGGCAACCCTGAGTTTGATAAGTTTGCGAACAGAACTTCGCGCTATACCGACTACCAACAATCTAAAAATAGACTTAAACAAGCAGAACTTAAACTAAAGCAGGTTGAAGAACGCCTTAAAGACGCCAACGTGGTTGCACCTTTTGATGGTGTTATTGTGGTTAAAAATATCAATCAAGGCGATGTAGTGCAGCCTGGTCAAACTCTAATAAAGTTTGCTAACATTAAAGATCTTCAAGTGGAAGTAAATATACCTTCCCGTTTGGTTAGGAGTCTAAAACTTAATAAGAAATATCGCATCAAACTAGACATTGTAAATATTGTTGTTGATGCAGCCTTAGCACAAATTTACCCAATCGCTAACAACGCTAAACACAGTGTGAAAGTAAAATTTGACTTGCCAGCAGGCGTTCCGGTACTGCCGGGTGCTTATGCAGAGGTAGAAATTTTTGAAACCGATTCAGGTATTTTAACGCCGGTTATTTTAGAGACAGCAATTATGTGGCGTTCTAGCTTGCCTAGTGTTTTTGTGATTAACCCAAAAACAGGCAAAACAGAGCTAAGATTTATCCGACTTGGTGAACAAGTAGGCAAGAGCAAAAAAAGCGTTTTATCAGGCTTAAAGATTGGTGAAAAAATTGTTACTAATCCGAACATCTTAATGATTTCAGGAATGAATATTTAATAAAATTATGCCACATCAGCATCATCAGCATGACGATTTATCGAAAGATAAAAACATAAAAGATAAAAACATAAAAGAAGCTTATAGGGATTATGAGCTGGGTATTGCAGGCAAATTAACCAAAGCTTTCATTACTTCACCATTGTCAATTATCTTATTCTTCGCCATGCTTGGTGCAGGAATTATGGGTTTGATTTCAACGCCCAGACAAGAAGATCCACAAATATCCGTCCCACTGATTGACCTATTCGTTGAATACCCTGGCGCTTCATCCGATGAGGTTTCCAATATTATTATCAAGCCGCTAGAGCGTTTAATGTCCCATATTTTAGGCGTTAAACACGTTTATTCTGTCAGTGACAAAGGTCAGGGCATTATTACCGTTGAATTTGATGTGGGTCAAGACATGAACGCTTCAATCATCAAGGTGCGTGACAAGATGTTGGCAAATCTTGACTTTATGCCACCCGGTGCTCGAAAACCACTCATTAAACCTAAAGAAATAGACGACGTTCCAATTATTAATTTAACCTTATGGTCCAAAACATTGGACGATGGTCAGTTACGTTCTTTGGGTTTAGAGTTATTACAACAGCTTGAAAAAGTAAAGGACACAAACAATGGTTTTGTAGTCGGTGGCCGTAAGGAGTCCTTTAATATTGACGTCTACCCAGGTCGATTGGCTGGTTATAACGTATCCATTCAGCAAATTGCCAAGACTGTTGGCTCTGCAAACATTAGTGAGCGCACAGGCGATATTGAGCTTAACGGACTCAAAATGGAGGTTTATGCGGGTGATTTCTTTAAAAAAGTTGAGGACATTGAGAATCTAGTAATAACGGTTAACGATGGAATGCCAGTTTATGTACGTGATGTTGCTGATGTGTATTACGCACCAGAAGACACCGTTCACATGGTCAACTATTACACTGGAAGAGCCAATAAAACCAACCAAAAAGCCACTGGTGAACAAGCCGTTACTATCGCTATTGCAAAGAAATTTGGTACTAACGGTGTTGAAGTGGCAGAAAATATTCTGGCTAAAGTTGAAGAATTAAAAGGTCGTTTGATTCCAGATAATGTACACGTTAGCGTCACTCGAAATTATGGTAAATCAGCTAAGGATAAAGTTAATGCGCTGATCAAAAAACTCTTTATCGCCACAGGTGCTGTTACGGTATTGGTTTGGTTTGCGCTGGGTGTACGGCCAGCTATTGTTGTTACATTAGTTATTCCAGTCGTGCTTTTAATGACTATTTTCTCTGCTTGGATTTTAGGAATGACCATCGATAGGGTGAGTTTGTTTGCGCTTATTTTCTCAATTGGTATCTTGGTTGACGATGCAATTGTGGTGACTGAAAACATATATCGTCGATGGTTAATTGATAACAAAATTACCATCGCTACAGCGATTGATGCTGTGCGTGAGGTAGGCAATCCAACTATTCTAGCAACCTTTACCGTGGTTGCTGCATTAGTCCCTATGGCTGCAGTGAGTGGAATGATGGGCCCTTACATGGCGCCAATTCCTGTACTGGGTTCAGTGGCAATGATGTTCTCATTGTTTGCAGCGTTTGTATTTACTCCGTACTTTATTATGAAATTTGTACCACCGCTTAATGTACTTCATAAGATGCATGAGAAAGAAGAAAAAGAAGCTAAAAAATTACATGATTTTTTCCACAGTACTATTTCAAAATTATTCAATATAAAACTCTATGGAATGACCTTTATGATTGGGCTTGTTATTGCCTTCTTCATGTCAATGTCAATGTTCTATACTACTTCAGTGCCTGTTAAGATGCTACCATTGGACAATAAATCAGAGTTTGGTGTCGTGCTAGACATGCCAGATGGCACGGCTCTTGCCGATACCGCATCCACATTGCACAAAATGGCACAAGTCCTGCGTAACGTACCAGAGGTTGTTGCTGTTCAGTCTTACGCAGGCACCGCTAAACCATTTGATTTTAATGGCTTAGTCCGTCATTACTATTTAAGGAAAAACTCATCAGAAGGTGAGTTGCAAATTCAATTAGCAGAAAAATCCGATCGTGAAAGATCCAGCCATAAAATTGCATTAGAAGCCAGAGAACTGATTAAACAAATTGCCAGCGATGCTGGTGCTAATTATGCCGTTGTTGAGATGCCACCAGGGCCACCAGTATTACGTCCTGTTGTAGCAGAAGTTTATGGTCCTGACAAAGAAACGCGTCGTAATCTTGCACGTGATCTGACCGAGTTGTTTAAAGAGTCTGGCACCATGACAGACATTGATAATCTAATACGCGATGAATACCCAATAATCAATTTCCAAGTAGACACTGAAAAAGCCTCTCGTTTTGGCGTGAGTGTGCAAACCATTCAGCAAACTTTAGTAATGGCAATGAGTAATTTTCACGTGGGTACAATTCGTCTTAAAAATGCTTTAGAGCCAGCCAGTATTCGATTACAAGTGCCGTTGTCAAAGCGCTCTCAGTTGTCTTATTTAACACAGCTTCCTGTGCCTTCGCAGCACGGAGGAATGATTTCAATTTCTGAGCTGGGTTCATTTACTTTCAAAAAGCAAGACGATTTAATATTCCACAAAGATTTAGCAGACGTTGAATACGTATTGGGTGAGCCCATTGGTCGCTTGAGTGCACCTATTTATGCAATGATGGGTGTGGATGACTTATTGTTAAGGTATCAAACCATTGATGGTAAAGAACTGCAAGGTGAATACCTAGGACCACCTGAAGACCAGACTGTACCTGGTTTTGAATGGGGTGGTGAGTGGACTGTAACTTATGAAACCTTTAGAGACATGGGCACAGCATTCGGTGTTGCACTTATTGTTATTTATATGTTGGTGGTATGGCAGTTTGGTAATTTTATTATTCCTGCTGTAATCATGGCACCAATTCCACTAACCTTGCTCGGCATTGTTCCTGGGCACTGGATAATGGGCGCAGAATTTACCGCCACCTCAATGATTGGCTGGATCGCCCTGGCCGGTATTATTGTGCGAAACTCTATTTTATTATTAGACTTCACCGTACAAGAGTATGCCAAAGGCATTCCTTTCTTTGATGCTGTAATTAATTCATGTTCTTCGCGTACGCGTCCAATTCTAATCACTGCTTTTGCACTGGTAGGTGGTTCCAGTGTTATCTTGTCAGATCCTATTTTCCAAGGCATGGCAATTTCATTGCTGTTTGGTGTGCTAATCTCAACGGTATTAACACTCATCGTAATACCGTTAGGCACACTGTCAGCAGGTGAGGCCTCGTGTCGTGAGATTGCCGTTAATATGGGCTTACTTCCAGGTGATGCCAATGCTGATGCTAAATACAATGTGACAAAACCTGAAAAGACAAAAGAAGATAAATCTGAAAGAGCTTCTAAAACTAAAGAATGGGCCAAGAATCTCCTTGACAAGAAAAAGAAAAGTAAGGAAAAGGACGATGGTGATAAAAAAATAGACACCAATGGTTTATTAAAGAAAGAAGATAAAAGCGATTTGTAAGATTAGATAGGTCTTCCTCAAGAGAGTTTCTAAATATTTAAAAAACCAACATTGATTCAACTGATGTTGGTTTTTTTATTTACAAATAACAACAAAAATTTAGATAATTTTCATTATGATCGATTTTTATTAGTCAAGATCAGTCGAATACAATAAGACACTACTCTTTTGCTTATAGAGGCATTCAAAATCACTGTTTATAAGCTCTAAAACGCCTTTTAAAGGGATTTTATGG
>JAPYOZ010000017.1:12007-17105 GCA_029941485.1 Gammaproteobacteria bacterium
TAGAGAAGAGTTGTTGGAGAAGGTGAATTGACTTTAGTCAAGAGAGGTCTCCCTGGGGTGAAAAAATAGCAAATTCTTCAAATGGATAGAGAAAAATAAAACTCTTGATCCTCGAGAAAGGGAAGGGGCTGTACCAAAAAAATCTTTGATTTCTAAAACATTCTTTTAACTCTTGTCTTTGTGCACATGCTCAATAAAAACCTTCTCACCAGCACTAATACATCCCAGTGGAATAACCACTAGAGTAAGTAGAGTAGAAACAAACACACCAAATAATAAGGAAACTGCCATGCCTTGGAAAATTGGATCAAACAAAATAACCATCGAGCCAAGTATTAGTGCAAAAGCAGTAATTAAAATTGGACGAGTTCTCGACTTAGCAGAAAGAATAACGGCGTCCATCAATGACATTCCACCACGAAATGCATTGGTCGTGAAATCAACCATTAGAATAGAGTTTCGCACAATGATACCGGCCAGGGCGATCCAACCAATCATTGAGGTGGCAGTAAACTCTGCACCTAAGAGCCAATGTCCTGGCACAATACCAAGTAGTGTTAATGGAATAGGGGACATAATAATAGCAGGAATAGTGAAGTTACCAAATGCCCAAACTACCAGCATATAAATAGCAACCAAAGCCACTGCAAAAGCCATACCCATGTCTCTAAAGGTTTCATAAGTTACAGTCCATTCTCCGGTCCACTCAAAGGCACTTTGCTTATCATTTTTTGGTGCGCCTGTATATTCGCCACTACGAAGTTCTACACCATCAGGGGTAACGTAACCTTTTTCTTCAAGAATTCTTTCCACATCAAGCATGGCATAAATAGGTGCGCCTAATCGACCAACGGCATCACCAACGACAAATTCAACATTTCTTAAGTCTTTGTGGAAGATGATAGGGTCGCGTTTAACTTTAACAAATTTACCCAATTCTGAGAGCGGAATGGTTCTTTGATCCATCGTCATAATTGGTAAATCCCCCAGACGATGAAGGTTTGATCTTTTCTCTATAGGAATAGTCAATACAACATGAGTTGGCTCAGAAATCAATGATTGGAAAATAGTAGTGACTTTAAACTCACCCATTACCATGGCCAAATGCTGATTAATGGTTTTGACAGAAATACCTTGACGAGAAGCTTTCTCACGATCAATTTCAAAGCGCCATGTTTCCATAGCACTACTGCGCATCAAATTATCAACATCAGCAATTCTTTCTGATTCACGAAATACTTGTGTGATTTCGCGTGCAACTTGGCGTCTGGTTTGAGCATCAGGGCCATGAATTTCAGCAACTACAGTTTGTAGTACTGGTGGACCTGGTGGCATTTCAACTACGGTAATTGCAACACCTTCAGCCTGTGCTAAAGGTTGTAATTGTGCACGTACAGCACTGGCAATTTCGTGGCTAGTACGAGAGCGTTCAGTTTTGCTAGTTAGCTGAATAGCAATTTCTGACTGCCAAGGGAATTGACGAAGATAATAATGACGAACCAAACCATTAAAATCAAAAGGCTGGGCTGTGCCAATGTAGTTTTGCGTAGCAATAATTTCCTCGATGTTTTTTAGCTTTGCAGCAATTCGATTAGTAAAATTAGCCGTGGTTGGTAGGGCGGTTCCATCAGGCATATCAATAACAATGCTGAAGTTTGATTTATCATCAAAAGGTAGCATCTTTACCGGAACACTGGTGTTGTAAAACATATAACAAGCACCAAAAAAACTTAAGATTAATCCAGCTAGGAATCCGCGTCCTAATGTTTTATTTTGGGACAGATTAACGATAATTTTACGGAAAAATACATCCATTTTTTCATCAATCTTTTCATCTCGCTCTTCCATTTTTCGCAGTTTTTCCATGCTAGGTATGATTCTCATGGCGAGCCAAGGGGCAAATATGAGTGCTGCTAAAAGTGAAAGTATCATTGCGACAGATCCCAATGCAGGAATTGGCTCCATGTAGGGGCCCATCATGCCTGAGATAAATCCCATTGGAATCAGTGCTGCTACTACAGTGTAAGTTGCTAAAACGGTAGGATTACCAACCTCACGTACAGCGTCAATTGCTACATCAGTATCCATAGATCCTGCCATGAGCCATCGGCGGTAAATATTCTCTACAATAACAATGGCATTATCAACCAAAAAACCAATTGAAAATATTAATGCAAATAAACTCACTCTATCAATAGTGTAGCCCATCAGCATAGCAACAAAAACGGTTGCAACTAATACAACAGGGATGGTCAGTAAAACTACGATGGATGGCTTAATGCCAAGGCTAAACCAGACGAGTAATGTAACAGCACCCGTTGCAATGAAAAGCTTAAACAATAAATCATTAACCTTATTATTGGCACTTTCACCATAATTACGAGTCACTTCGACGTGGACATTGCTCGGGATTAAATAGCCTTTTAGGCTTTCAACTTCAGCAAGAATATCATTAACCACACTAACACCGTTTGATCCGCGTTGTTTTGCAAGAGCAATGGTAACTGCTGATGCACCATGAACTGGCTTTTCTATATCGCTCGCAAGTCCGGTAGAAAAAGTAACAATTTCTTTAGTCTCTTCAGGTCCTTGTGTAATTTTAGCCACATCTGTTAAAAACACTGGAGTGCCTTTGTGTTGTCCTACAACCAGTTTTTTAAGATCGTTAACTTTGGCTAAAAATCCACCAGATTCAACGTAAAAGAATTTGTTGTTTATCTCTACAGAACCAACAGTATGACCCGTATTAGCGGTTTGTATAGCCTGAACAATTTGCCCAGGGCTGACTCCAAATCCAGCTAAACGCTCTGGAAGAATCTCAACCCGCATTTGCTCTGAGCGTCCGCCTGTTACAAATCCAACGCCAGTTAAAGGCACTTTTTTTAAGTGCTGAAGTACGCTCACGCCCAAAATTCTGAGCTGATCATCCTCTACATCTTCAGACCAAAGTGTCAGCGTAACAGAAGGCACGTCATCCACTTCTTTTGGTTTGACCATTGGTGGGTCAATACCTGTTGGTAATAGATCTAAATTGGATTGAATCTTGCTGTGAATTTGCACAATGGAAGATCCCATTGGTTCACCAACTTTAAATTGAACGGTAATGATTCCGTATTCTCGGTCGCTGGCAGAGTAAACGTGTTTAATATTAGGAATCTCACTGAGCACTCTTTCAAATGGGTCAACAACTTGAGAAGCAACTTCGCTAGAAGAGAGTCCTGGTGCCGGGAAGAATATATCGATCATCGGTACTGATATTTGCGGATCTTCTTGGCGTGGTGTGGCAATTAGCCCCCATATTCCTACAGCCATCATGGCAATAAATAGAAGAGGAGATAAAGGGGAGTGGATAAATGTTTTTGCTAAACCACCAGAAAAACCAATGTCTTTATCTTCAATGAATGTTGAAGACTCTTCCTTGTCGTTTGTTGGCTTGTTGTTAGATTCTTGCATAAGATTTATCTTTTAATAGTTGTAGCAGGAGTTGGATCTACAAGTACCATCTCACCTGAATAAACACCAGAAAGCACACTTGACCAACCATCGTTAGTCATGTCACCGATACGTATTAAGCGCATTTCTAATTGACCATCTTTTTGTATATAAACAGTAGGTAGAGAGCCACGTAGAATAATTGCAGAAGTTGGTATTGTAACTAGCTCTATAGAGTTTTTAGAAAGCTCTGGAATCATGATCTCAATGTACATACCAGGAGAAGCTTGTGTATTTTTTGGAAGTTTAAATTTAACGGTAATGGTATGTCCCATTGCATCCGCCATTGGAAAGATGCGAGCCACTTCAATTGGTATAGTTTGGTTACTTTGATCCAAACGAGCCTTAAGTGTCATGCCTTTGTTTAGTCCTTTAATCAAACGAGCCGGTACTTCTGCGCGGATTTTTAATTGAGAAGTGTCACCATAAAGAAACATTGGAACCCCTGGCTGTGCTGGCTGACCAACTTCCACCATTTTTCTTAAAATAACACCATTAAACGGGGCTACTATAGTAGCGTTAGAGATATTTTCATCAAGTTCACGAAGTCCTGCTACTGCTTGAAGGTGTGCATTTTTAGCGGTTTCTAGTTGAATTTCCATGGCGTAAAGGTTGGTTTGCCTTTGTACGGAAGAGTTCCCTTCTCCTGTCATGCTTCTCATTGGGTCAGAAAACATACTAACCATGCTTGGCATACCCGCTAGCATTGCATTGGATTGTGAATTTGGATTTTTTCTTTCATTGTAAAGCTGCATTTGAGCATTGCGAATACCAGCACTAGCACTAGAAATTTGGGCCTCAGCTTGCTCTCTTTTAGCCATCATTGCAGCAATATCTTGCCTTGCTAATTGATCGCCTTGTTTAAAGGCATCTCCTTCTTCACCAGCGATAAAGGTAATATCTCCTGGCATTTTGGCAACTAAATTAACTTCAAGATGAGGGATAACCGTACCACCTAAAGAGGTGAATGATCCGATACGACTAGACTTTGCAGCAACAAACTCTAAGGCAAATGAAACTTGTGATATTAAAAGTAATAATGCATAAATAGTAATGTGTTTTGTAAGGGATATTCTCATAATGATTTATTTTTATTTAAAAACATGGCACGATTCTACCACTAATAGTGCTTTAGTGGTGCGCTTTGAATGGCTAATAATTTATTTGTTTTTAAGGTTTAAACTAGTTATTTTTAGTTAATTAACTCACCTTGAGCTTGTAAATCAGCATGATAAGATGAGCGCACCATCGGGCCACTAGCAACCTGAGAAAAACCCAGATCAAGGGCAATGGATTTGTATTTGTTAAACTGCTCAGGAGTAATGTACTCCTCTACTGCTAAATGGTGTTTACTAGGCTGTAAATACTGGCCTAGCGTTAACATGTCAACGTTATGTGCACGCAAGTCTGATAGCACATCAATCACCTGTTGTTTGGTTTCACCCACACCTAACATTAACCCTGATTTTGTGATTACTTGAGAGTGTTGTTTTTTAAAATCTTGTAATAATTCAAGTGAGGATTGGTAATCAGCCCCTGGACGCACTTGGGGATACAGGCTTGGCACAGTTTCAAGATTGTGATTAAATACATCTGGTGGGCAAGT
>JAPYOZ010000018.1 GCA_029941485.1 Gammaproteobacteria bacterium
ATTCGTAATATTTGTATGGTATTTGATGCTTATTTAGCCAGCAGTAAAACTCAGTTTTCTAAAACTATTTAAGTTTAGTGTGCTTCTGTTCAGTGTATAAGACCTGCTGAATTTAACGAATTACGTCAAAGGTAGGATCTAGCTTTAGTTCAAATATTTTTGGACTGATCTGTGGGTTAATAACAACGTCATCAAATGAAACCAATACTTTTTGTCCCAGTTCATTATTGAGTGAAATGGCGCGTAATGTGTTATTAGTAAAGCCAAAATAAAGTTTGTTTTTTTTTGTAGTTTTGTACCAGTCTATGTTGTTTTCTGTGTGTGAGAATATAGGGGTGTTTTCAATTTGGTCGGGTTTGTTAATGAGCCAATACAAGGGCGTTTGAGTAAGGTCAGTTGTGCGCTCTAAAGTGGCCTGTTCGAGCTCGATATCAACCAGCCATAGCTCATTGTTATTAAGAAGCAAAATTTGTTCATTAGGGAATGTTGTGTGCCAACGCAGTTGTGTTGGTCGATTAAAAGATAAAGTGCCGGATGTGGTGCCAATTAAAACGTTAAATTCATTGTGGGTGGTTTGTTTAAAGTCAGCACTTAAACGATCAAACGAGTTAAAAAAATCTTTGAACTGATTATTGGCTTGAACATGATTTGTAAAGATCGCCAACAATACCACAGCTAAAAAAAATCTATTCATTCACAATAGGCTCTGGCGCTAACACTTGGCGGTTGCCAGCACTGTTCATGGTGCTGACAACACCGCTGGCTTCCATGTCTTCGATAATACGAGCTGCACGGTTGTAGCCAATGCGCATACGGCGTTGTAGGCTAGAAATTGAAGCTCGTCTAGATGATGTGACAATTTGTACGGCTTCATCGTAAAGTGCATCTAGTTCGCCACCACGATCACTTGTATTGCCTGTACCTTCGTGAGCATCACCCGTTTCACTATGAGCATTGAGAATGCCGTCTAGATAATTGGTGTCTGAGTTGGCTTTTAAGAAACTAACCACACGAGTAATTTCATCATCATCAACAAAAGCACCGTGTATGCGAGTAAGGTGTGAAATGCCTGGTGTCATGTAAAGCATGTCGCCCATGCCGAGTAGTTGCTCTGCACTGCCCTGATCCAGAATGGTGCGAGAATCCACTTTACTGGATACTTTAAAGGCCACACGCGTTGGTATGTTGGACTTGATTAAGCCGGTGATTACATCCACACTTGGACGTTGTGTAGCGATGATTAAGTGAATACCAGCGGCGCGGGCTTTTTGTGCTAGGCGAACAATCAAAGCTTCAACGCGTTTGGATTTAGCACGGTCTTCTTGTGCAAGTGCACCGAGCATATCAGCGTATTCATCAATCACCAGCATAATCAGTGGCAATGCCTCTAGTTCGGGCGCTACTTCACCTTCTTCAGCCGTATTTGCATTGAAAGACGGGTCAAGTAATGGTTTGCCACTTTTTTTGGCTTTTTTGAGTTTGTCATTAAAGCCATCAATGTTGCGTACTCCAAACTTGGCTAACAGTGAATAACGACGTTCCATTTCATTGACGCACCACCAAAGCGTACTGGCCGCTTGATTCATGTCAGTCACAACGGGAGTAAGTAAGTGCGGAATGTCAGCGTAGCAAGCGAGCTCAACAATCTTAGGATCGATCATGATCATGCGTACTTCATCGGGCCTGGCTTTGTAAAGCACACTTAGAATCATGGCATTAAGCCCTACTGATTTGCCCATGCCAGTAGCACCAGCTACTAATAGATGAGGCATTTTTGCTAAATTAGCAACCACAGGTAGTCCGTTGATGTCTTTACCCAATCCTATGGTTAGGTTGGAGGTTGATTTGATGAATGCTTC
The DNA here is from genome assembly GCA_029941485.1 of Gammaproteobacteria bacterium. GTDB lineage: Bacteria > Pseudomonadota > Gammaproteobacteria > PS1 > Pseudothioglobaceae > SUP05. The sequence goes on from JAPYOZ010000018.1 coordinate 1,860, forward strand.
AGACCCTAGGATTTCTTTAAGATAAATCATGTCGCGTTCAGCGTTTGGAATCTCCAGTCCAATAACTGGCTTACCGGGGATCACATCAACAATACGAACGCTTTCTACCAATAAGGCTCTAGCAAGGTCTTTATTGAGGTTCATAATCTGTGAGACCTTAACACCGGGTGCTAATGAAACTTCAAATTGGGTAACAACAGGACCAGGGGTGACGGTAGTGATAGAAACATCAAAGCCAAAGTCTTTGAGCTTGATTTCGACTTGGCGTGACATGTCTTCAAGCGCTTGCTTAGAATAACCAGCAGTGCCTGTACTTGCTTCGTCCAACAAAGATAAGTCTGGCAGGCCGCTAAGTGCTGTAGTGCTGTAAAGGTTTGAAGAGGCAACTTTTTTAATTTTTTTGTTGGGTTTAATTTTTGCAGATTTAACCTTTGCCATAACGCTTGGTTTTGGTATGGTGGACTTGTTAGAAGTAATAACAACTTTAGCCGATTTGTTGGCTTTAAATTTAGCATAAACTATTTTAAATTTTGAAAGTAATGTGCCTAGAACGCCACTTGTCGAAGTAAAAATATTAATCCATGAGGCAGTGCTGGCAATGCTAAAGCTAATCATCATAATGCCAAGGTACATAACAAAAGACACTGAACCAAACAGCTCACCAAAGTATTGATGCATTGAATATCCAACATCGCCACCGGCAATAGAGGCGCCTCCTTCTAATGGGTTTGGTGTATCTAATGATAAAAGTGCTGAGGTAAAAAATACCAAAACAATAAAAGCCACAAAGCGAATGATAAAAACAGAGCGAGGGTTTGGCGATGTTCCGATATTTTTATGAATGTTATAGCCAAGCCAAATTAGTGCAAGGGGAATTAAATAAGAGCTATAACCAAAAATGGAGAGTGAGATGTCACTTAAGTAAGCACCAATAACGCCAGCACTATTTACTGCATTTGATCTTAGTGCAGTATCTCCAGACCATGGGTTTTCGCCAGAATAGTGGCTAAATAGTGCGACTAAGTATATAAGTCCAATAGAGATAAATATAATTGAAAAAACCTCACTCACTACTTTAGAGCGAGGTTGAATATTGTGTTTAGATTTGTTAATTTTTTTCAAGTGGAATTGAGCTTGCTTTATAATGTTTAATACTGTGTATAAGTATAAAGGATTGGTATTTAAATGAGTGAAAATAAACATTGTAAAGTATTAATAATTGGATCTGGCCCTGCAGGCTACTCTGCAGCTGTATATGCCGCGAGGGCAAATTTAAGCCCAGTTATTGTAAGTGGTATAGAACAAGGCGGTCAATTGATGAGCACTACGGATGTAGATAATTGGCCAGGTGATAATGATGGCGTTCAAGGGCCCGATTTAATGGAACGCATGAAGCAACATGCTGAGCGTTTCGATACGCAAATTGTTAACGACAGCATTGTATCGGTTGATTTTTCATCTCGTCCATTTACATTAATAGGTAGCACTACCTATACGGCTGATGCAGTTATTATCGCTACTGGTGCAAGTGCGCGTTATTTGGGATTGGAGTCAGAAGAAGCGTTCAAAGGCAAGGGAGTATCTGCTTGTGCAACCTGTGATGGCTTCTTTTATCGCGGGCAAAAGGTTGCTGTTATCGGCGGCGGTAACACCGCGGTTGAGGAGGCATTATTTTTATCTAATATTGCTGACCATGTTACGATTGTCCATCGTGGAGATAAATTTTCTTCAGAGAAGATTTTGTCTGATCAGCTCGTTGAAAAATCAAAGACTGGCAATATTACCATTGAATACAATCAAAACCTTGATGAGGTGTTGGGTGACGACATGGGAGTAACAGGGTTGCGTCTAAAGGACAACGACGGCAACACCAAAGAGATTGATGTACACGGTGTATTTATTGCCATTGGCCACAGTCCAAATACCGGTATTTTTGAAGGACAATTAGAAATGAAGCACGGCTATATTCAAGTACAGAGCGGTACAAAAGGTAACGCCACACAAACCAATGTAGAAGGTGTGTTTGCAGCGGGAGACGTGGCGGACCATGTTTATCGTCAAGCAATCACTTCAGCGGGTTCGGGTTGTATGGCAGCATTAGATGCAGAACGATTTTTAGATTAGGTATTAACTTGTTGGTATAATTCTGACTTTTATGGCCACATAGCTCAGTTGGTAGAGCAAGGGATTGAAAATCCCTGTGTCCCTAGTTCAATTCTAGGTGCGGCCACCATATTCAATAAAAAGCGCACCGAAAGGTGCGCTTTTTATTTGTAAGTTTGTAAAGGCTTATACGCCTGGCATGTAATTCATTACTAAACCAATAATAATCAGTGTTAAAAATGCACCGGCCAACATCGCCATTGCAACACACACTTGGGTAATACCGCATTTTGGTGAACCAATTTCTTGGCCATCGTACTTCATCATATTCATTTTCTCCTCAAGATAAAAAATAATTGTTTTTCTTACTTCGAATTGAATATTAACACAATTAATATCTTTGGCATGATTATCAGTTATGTCTAATATGGATAAGTACGATTTTATCTTGCCTTAGTTGTCATTTTTTTTAAAATTGACTCACTTTTACTTTTACCATAATAATATTCATATTAGTATTTATTTATATAATAAACTTGACATATTAGAATTTTATGATATAATAGTCGCATGTCACCACTCTCCCCCAAGAATTATTCTCTCCTCAAGAGATAAGGTGGTGACATACTTTAATTAACCAAAAGACAAACAAAAAATGAAAGTAATGATTACGATTAACACAATTGTACTGATGCTATTATTAGTGGCAACTAGAGCTTCTGCTGAGGTTTCTAGGCCTTATCAGGTGTTTAATCCATCAACAATGTTTGATCTTTTTCCACATGCTTCTACCCAAAGAATAGACAGTGCTTTTCACAACTACGGCAACAAGAGCTATGATTTTGTGGTTGAGTCGATATCAAATTCTACAACAAAAGTACAAAAACACCTTGCAAGTTTAGAAAATAATTACCGCCGTTAATAAACAACCATAGCGTTGATTGCAACGTTGCTTGGCTGGCTAAGTAGGTCAGTTCTCACTCTAATCTTTAGTTGATCGCTACTTGGTTTTGAACGCATTCTGGTTGTGAATATTTTGCCTTTGTATGAAAGCTTGACTCGATAACCTTTGAGTAATTTCTGAATTTTTCTTTTGTAATTAACGTTCCAGCAGTTTTTTGCCATTCTTGGTGCGGTTGCTCGACAAGGCTTGGTAATTTTTTCAACGCTGTAGTTCATGTAGATCGGCTTAATTGAGTCAATGGTCGCATTGACAATGTTTGTTCTGGCAAAGGCATTAACAGAGATTAGAAGTACTGTACTTAAAGCAACAGTAACCATTCTAATGGGGTGTTTCTTTATGTATTTTTGCATAGCTTCCTTGTAAAAAAAATTACAATCTATATTATATTCTTCTAATATTGTGGTATAATACTATCAGAAGATCATATTCTCTCCCCGAGATACATTTCTTGATTTTCTATTAGGTGGTCGTTTTTTTTATTCTCCTCAAGTTTAGTTAGGCGGCCACCTCCTCCTCAAGATAAATGACATTCGTTAGGCGACATAATAGACAGTTGTAAACGTTTTGCAAGACTATCATTACAGCATAATTTTATGATATGATTATATTATCATAATATAAAGTATGGTTTTTGTTACAGCGGTAGTATTATCAGGGAGTTAATGCAGTATTTCTGGGGAAATGTAGTCTTGCTTGGAGGGTTGTAATGTTTCTTGAATCAGCAGTGTTCCCATGCGCACAAATTCAATGATTTGGCTAAGGTCTTGCTCGTTTTGTTCGCTGTCGAGAACATCCACGTCCAGTTTAGAGATTTCACTAAAGTCTTTAATCATTTCCAGTACGTCTTCGTCGTGTGTCTGTATTTTTTGCAAGCCTAGTCCAACCAAGAAGCCTTGACACCATTGTATTAGAGTTTGGGCCTGCTCCCTTAATTGGCAATCTTCATCAGCAATGAGCAGTTGGAAGTTGAGTGTTTCGTCGTTTAGTTGTAAGAGTGTGTTGTTGTAGATTTTCGCTAAGGTTTCGTGCTCGGATTTTTCGTTAACGTTGTTAAGGTCAATACTAACCAGCACTTCGTTAAGCCAGTCGTCTAGAGTAAGGTCGGGTTTAACGCAAGAGAACCCACAAAGAATACCGTGAGCGCTTGAGACCGTATCGTCAGTATTTAAATGGTGCAACACATTTTTTAGCTCATCATAGTCAAAATTAAAACTCACGTTTAAGATTTACCAGCTAGAATTTCCATGGCAGCCATGCGCACAGCAATACCGTTTCTTACTTGTTGAAGTATGACCGATTGTTTGCCGTTGGCAATTCCTGAGTCAATTTCCACGCCACGGTTAATAGGACCGGGGTGCATAACAATGGCATTGGGATTGGCGAGTGCCAAGCGCTTGGCAGTAAGTCCATAACCATCAAAGTATTCTTGTTCGTTAGGAATGTCGGCTTCTAGCATGCGCTCCTTTTGCAATCTTAAAACCATGACCACATCACAATCTTTTAGGCCGGTTTGGATATTGTCAAAGCATTCAACCGATGCACAACGCTCAGAACCGTATTGCAAGCCTGCTGGCGCAATCAAGCGAATATCAGTGGTGCCCAATGTTTTGAGCGCTTGAATGTCTGAGTGAGCTACACGTGAATGGATAATATCGCCGACAATGGCCACCGATAGATTTTTAAATTTTTGCTTGTGTTGACGAATGGTGAGCATGTCTAACAATGCTTGAGTTGGGTGGGCGTTAATACCATCGCCTGCATTAAGAATAGCCACGCCGTCTATATTTTTAGCCACATGGTGTGGCAATCCATTTTGTTTGTGGCGTATTACAAACATATCGATCTGCATGGCTTTGAGTGTGTGCATGGTATCAAGCAATGCTTCATTCTTTTTAATTGCCGAGTTATCAAGGTCGACATTAATAACATTAGCACTGCTGCGCATAGCTGCAATCTCAAAAGTGTTTCGTGTACGAGTTGATGGTTCAAAAAACAGATTGGCAACCGACATGTCGTCAAGCGCTTTGGATTTTTTAAGGTGGCCCGATGGATCGATAAGGTTGTCAGCCCTGTCGAGAATGTGAGTTAAATGATATTTGGAAAGACCTTCTAGGCCCAATAGATGGATTAGCTTGCCAGAGTCGTCTAGCTGAACGTCGTTGCTAATCAAATTTTCTTTCATTTAACCAAGTTTGTAATATTAACTGTGCTGAGCGTTTATCAACATCTGAGCGCTCGGCATTAGGGTGATAATGATTGTATTTTAGTTGGTTTTTGGCGTCAATTGAGGATAAATATTCATCAATCAAGTTTGTTTTGACCTGATATCGTTCTTCAAGCTTTCTGGCGAACGACTTGGCAATCAATGTCATTTCTTGTTCGTTACCTTCCTTGTCAAGTGGCAAACCCACTACAAATAAATTGATACTGTGTGCATTGATAACTTGGTCGAACCCATCCCAATTGGTTGAGCCATTTTTGTGGTGAGTAACCACGTCAATGCCAATGGCTTGATTGGTCAAACTATTAGCAATGGCAATGCCTGTGCGTTTAGTGCCAACATCAAAACCTAAGTAAGTTTTAATCATTGCAGTTGTTGTAGTAGCTGATAGCCCACATAACCGTCGATGGGTAGGTTGTTGGCGCGTTGGTAGTCACGAGTGGCGTTGCGAGTTTTTGGCCCAGAAATACCATCGGGCTCGCCGGTGTCAAATCCTAGTTGATTGAGCGTTGTTTGGATGTGTGCAATATCGTCTCTACTGAGTGAAGGCTCTTTGATGGGCGTGGCGAATAATTGAAGCGTACCAGCGAGTCGATCGGACAAGTGTCCAACAGACAGTGCGTATAAAATTGAACGATTCCATCTAAGAATAGCACGGAAGTTTCGATAGGCTAAGAACGCTGGCCCGTTATAACCCATGGGCAAGATTAATGAAGCCTGCATAGTTGAGTTTGGCAAATCTTTGCCTTCGGCAGTGCGCACGCCTAATGTCTGCCATTCGTTGACGGTTTTTTTGGTGTTTAAATTAGCTAGCTGGTAGTCAAAGGGCTTAGGGATGTTTACTTCTCTACCCCAGCGTTCAGACCTGTGCCAGCCGATTTTTTGTAAAAAATTAGCTGCACTGGCAAAAATATCTTGCTCATTGTCCCACAATCCAATTTCGCCATCGGCATCGGCATCAATTCCGTAAGCGGCAACGTTAGTTGGCATGAACTGCACATTACCCATCGCACCTGCCCACGAGCCTTTGGCATTCATCGGGATTTTACCTTCATCGATGAGTTTTAGTAGTGCCAGTAGCTGCTCGGTAAAAAAAGCTGAACGGCGTTGATCAAAACTTAAAGTAGCAAGTGATCGAACAAGACTTAAACTGCCGGTATTGCTACCATAGTTAGTCTCTAAGCCCCAAAAAGCTACTACAATGTGTGGCGGTACTCCGTATTTTTTATAGTTGTCTTGCAGGGTTTGTTGGTGTTTTGCTAGTTTTTCTGTGCCCTTATCGAGTCTATATTTGCTGACTCTAGAGCCTAAATAACGCCAGAAATTTTGGCTAAATTCGGCCTGAGTTCGATCAAATTTAATAACTTTCGGGTTGGGCGTTAAGCCTTTGAAGGCTTGATTTAAGGTTGAGAGCGATACGCCTTTGTCAAATGCTTGTGTGCGAATATCAGCCAAGAACTCTTCAAAACTATGTGCATCGGATGAGCCTATGCTATCATCTGCATTTACAAATGTCGTCAATAACAAGCAAAAAATAAGTCTCAACATGTCAAAATTATATAATGCTTAGAGCTTTATTAATACCTATCTTTGTGCTTTTAAGTGCTTGTAGTAACGATCAGTCGATACAAGTAATAACGGGCTCGACCATGGGCACTACTTATACGATCAAAACCATTGGAATTGGTGTCGCACAACGACAGATTGAACAGGTACTTAGTAAAGTCAATCAAACATTTTCAACCTGGGATCCAAATTCAGAACTGTCTTTACTCAATCGAAAACCCATTAACCAGTGGATCGATGTGTCGAGCGAATTGTTTTTTGTTTTAAGTCAATCACAAAAACTGCACCAGCAGACTCATGGGTTTTTTGACCCGGGTATTGGTCGTTTGATTGATGCATGGGGCTTTGGATCGGTTAAAGTTGATCACAAGCCCAGTCGAGCGCAAGTGAGTAAATTATTACCGTTGTCGGGCATTCAATATCTACAACTCAAAAACGGAAAGGTTAAAAAAACTAAAAACATTTATATTAACCTATCGGCCATTGCTAAAGGTTTTGGCGTTGACCAAGTGGCACGTTTGTTGAGCGAGCATTGGGTTAATAATTTCTTGGTGGAGATAGGTGGAGAGGTTATTGCTCGAGGTAAAAATGGCGATAAAGAATGGACGTTGGGCATCGAACAGCCAGATGGCGGTACGCCAATTAGTATCAAGCTTAATAATCAAGCCATTGCCACTTCGGGCAATTATCGAAATTATTTTGTGTGGGAAGGCGAACCTTATATGCACATACTGGATCCTAGTAGTGGGTTGCCCGCTAGGAGTGACTTGGCTTCGGTAAGCGTATTGCATAAACAAGCGATGTTGTCGGATGCTTACGCAACCGCAATGATGGCAATGGGCAGTAAAAAGGCAGTTGATCTGGCTAGGCAATTAAATTTATCAGTTGTGTTGATTTTGAATAAACATTTTGATTTTAAAGTGGTAAAAATAAACCCATGAAACCACTTGCTGAAATTCTAAGACCACAAAATTTAACTGATTTTTATGGACAATCGCACCTGCTTAATGACAATCATCCGCTTAAGCAAGCGATTGATAATCAACAGTTGCATTCAATGGTCTTATGGGGTCCGTCCGGCACGGGAAAGACCACATTAGCGCGTATTATCGCTAGCCAAGTTGACGGACATTTTGAGCAGTTAAGCGCGGTTTTAGACGGTGTTAAGGAGCTTAGAGTTGTTGTTGAAAATGCTAAAAAATTTCAAAACATTGGCAAGAAAACCATTCTTTTCGTGGATGAAATTCATCGCTTTAATAAGGCTCAGCAAGACGGTTTTTTACCACACATTGAATCAGGGTTAATTACGCTTATTGGCGCCACTACTGAGAATCCATCGTTTGAGCTTAATCGAGCATTGCTATCACGCTTGAGTGTGTATGTCCTTAATCTTTTGAATGAAGAAGAATTGGATCAAATATTAGACCGGGCTTTGGAACATGAGAGCATAGCGTTGACTGGTAAAGCACCAAGGACGCAAATTATTAATGCCAGTAGTGGCGATGCTCGGCGCCTGATTAATATCGTTGAACAAATCGCTTTGGCTAAGTTGGAGCGACTAGATGCAGATTCGATAGGGCAGTTATTACAAGAAAAAATTAGTATTTTTGATAAAGGTGGTGATGTCTTTTACCAACAGCTTTCGGCTTTTCATAAATCGGTGCGTGGCTCATCTCCTGATGGTGCTTTGTATTGGATGGCAAGAATGCTAGTAAGTGGATGTGATCCGAAAACCATTGCTAGGCGTTTACTTGCAATTGCTTCTGAAGACATTGGTAATGCAGATCCTAGAGCATTAGAAATTACACTGAATGCTTGGAATGTGTTTGAGCGTGTGGGAGAAAAAGAAGGCAATCGTGCCATTGCACAAGCGGCCGTGTATTGCGCCATTGCGTCTAAGTCAAATGCAATTTATAAAGCCTTTAATCAAGCCATGAGTGAGGCTAAAGACACTTGTGATTTGCCAGTACCAAAGCATTTGTGCAACGCACCGACTAAATTGATGAGCGATGAGGGTTTTGGTAAGGGTTATCGTTATGCGCATGATGAGACCGATGCAATCAGTCATGGACAAACGTATTTTCCAGAAGAATTGGGAGAACAGCAATATTATGTACCAACGAATCGGGGTTTAGAGATTAAAATTAGTGAAAAATTAAAGACATTGAAACAGAAAAAATGAATACATTTTCAACCATAATTGCCATTGGTGTTGGCGCAACCATTGGTGCTAGTGTGCGTTATTATTTAACGGAACTGATGGCGCATGTGTTTGGCAGAGGTTTTCCTTACGGCACCTTAAGCGCTAATATAATCGGATCATTTTTGGCGGGAATACTGGTGGTTATTGTGCTTGAAAAAGCGGCCGTGCATGAGGCTTATCGCTTTATGCTGTTGATTGGTTTAACAGGCTCTTTAACCACGATGTCAACACTCTCGTGGGAATCGATTGAAATGATTGGCTTAGGGCATTATGGGCAAGCTAGCCTTAATATTCTATTGAATGTATTGTTGTCGTTATCAGCAGCAGGGCTGGGTGTGGTGCTTACGCGTTATTTATTTGCTGCTCAATAGCATCGAATAACACACCGGCAATATTAAGGTTAAATTGCGCATCAAGCTCGCGGATACAAGTGGGGCTAGTGACATTGATCTCAGTAATGTAATCACCAATCACATCAAGCCCAACAAACATCAAACCTTTGTCTTTTAAAGTGGGGCCAATTTGTTCACATAAGTAACGATCTCTGTCACTTAAAGGTTGGCCAACACCTGTTGCACCTGCTGCTAAATTGCCCTTAAAACTACCTTCGGCAGGCATGCGTGCCAAGGCGTAATCAATTGGTTTGCCGTTAATTAGTAAAATGCGTTTATCGCCTTTAACAATATCAGCTAAAAATTCTTGCACCATGATTTGACGTGTCCCTTGATGGGTTAGATAATCGAGCACTTCATCAATATTATTATCACCATCACTCAGTTTAAATATATCGGCACCACCCATGCCATCGAGTGGCTTAACTACAACAGTTTGTTGGGTGTTAATAAAAGATTTTATTTGATTTTGATTGGCACTGACCAGTGTTTCTGGCATGCAGTGTGGAAAATTGAGCGCAAATAGTTTTTCATTAGCGTCTCTTAAAGATTGTGGTTTATTAACAACCAATACACCATTATTTTCAGCTTGTTCGAGTAGGTAGGTTGCATAGATATAATCCATATTAAACGGCGGATCTTTACGCATCAGTATGACATTAAAATCGTTTAATACCATCATCGTGTTCGAGTGTTTTTCAAACCAGTGATCAGTGTCATCATTCACTGTGGTTTGTACGCAATTAGCAAAAACTTTGCCTTTTTCTACAAATAGGTCGGTCGTGTCAAAAGTATAAATCTCCCAACCTCTTAGGCCGGCTTCTAACATCATCGCTAGAGATGAGTCTTTTTTTGGATTGATGTTGGCAATATCGTCCATTAATACTGCAATTTTTATTTTATTCATGGCGTTCATTATAAACAACCCGAACCCACCAACCCTATGAGTCGTCTTGTTATTTGTACAAAATCGTGTTATATTGTCAGTTTGAGGAGGGTAAAAATAATTTTGGCCTATACAACAGTCACATTGCAACATTCCAAAACCAAAGTGATGAAACACGCCCCAGTGGGTTTTTCATGGACTTCGTTGTGTTTGTTTTTCTGTCCTGCCATTTATCGTCGTGACTGGAAGTCGTTAATCTTAATGCTGCCTTTGTGTATTTTGACGTTAGGCTTGGCAAACATTGTCTTCTTCTTTACTTATAATAAACTCTACCTTAAGCATTTACTAGCACAAGGATATGAAATTAAAGTGCACGGCGTACCACACGTATCACAATCCAATCTTTGAAATAACTTGAAGTTTTACTGGACATCTTAAGCACAAGAGCGTATTATTGCCGCCTTTAGTGCGGGGTGGAGCAGTTCGGTAGCTCGTCGGGCTCATAACCCGAAGGTCATAGGTTCAAATCCTGTCCCCGCTACCAAAGATTACGACCCCCTTTTTAGGGGGTTTTTATTAGGTTTTATTTGATTAGAGATAGTGGCAAAAATTACTGACAAAATTGAAGAATTAATCGACCCAGTTATTAGTGATCTGGGCTACGAACTGGTGGGTATTGATTACATTGCCAGTGGGAAGCACAGTACTTTAAGAGTGTACATTGATTCGGATAATGGCATTGGGCTGGATGATTGTGAAGTTGTTTCGCGCCAGTTAAGTGCTATTTTTGATGTAGAGGACCCTATTAGTAACCAGTATAATTTAGAGGTTTCGTCGCCAGGCGTAGAACGACCATTGTTTCACATTGGTCATTATCAGCGTTTTTTGGGCCATGATATTAAGTTAAGGTTGCTTAGACCAAAGGACGGACAAAGAAAATTTAACGGCGCTATTGGTAGTGTTAGTGAGGCCGATAATAGTGTTGAGTTAGTAACAGAATTAGGTCCAATAACATTGGACATTGACATGATTGAAAAAGCAAATTTAGTTGCTCATTTTTAGGAGAAAAACGTGGAAGGTAAAGAATTATTTTTAATGGTTGAGGCAATTTCTAACGAGAAAAATATCTCTCAAGAAGACGTGCTGGAAGCACTAGAAGAGGCATTAGCCGTTGCAACAAAAAAACGCAACAACATCGATGCACATGTTGATATTGATAGAAAAACCGGTGAGTTTAATACCTTTAGACAGTGGATGGTCGTTGAGGATGGAGAAAACTTTGTTGATGACGATGGCACAGAGTTTGACCCAGAGTTGCACATTTATGCAAAAGAGGCGAACGGCGTGGCAGTGGACGATTTTGTTCGTGAGCCGATGGAGACTGAAGAGTTTGGTCGTATTGCAGCACAAATTGTCAAACAAGTGATCATTCAAAAAGTTCGTGAAGCTGAAAGAGAAGTGATTGTAGATGATTACACCAATCGTGTAGGCGAAGTGATTATGGTGACGGTAAAACGTGTTGACAGAGGCAATGTTTATGTTGATATGGGCGGTGTCGACGGCATGATTTCTAGGTTTGACTTGATTCCTAATGAATCGACTCGTAAAAATGATCGTCTAAGGGCTTACATTAAAGAAGTGAAGTCAACTCCGCGTGGTGCGCAAATTTTCCTCAGTCGTACAGTGCCTGAAATGATGACAAACCTTTTTGAGATGGAAGTACCTGAAATTTCCGAAGGTGTAATTGAGATTATGGGTGGTAGTAGAGACCCTGGTTTACGTTCTAAGTTAGCGGTTAGAGCTAAAGACAAACGCCTAGATCCGATTGGTTCTTGTATCGGTATGAGAGGATCACGCGTGCAAGCAGTATCGAATGAGCTCAACGGCGAACGTGTTGATATTATTTTGTGGGACGAAGACCCTGCGCAGTTTGTTATTAATGCCATGGCGCCTGCTGAGGTTAGTTCTATTGTGGTTGATGAAGATAAAAATTCGATGGACATTGCTGTTGAAGACGATCAATTAGCGTTGGCAATTGGCCGTGGTGGTCAGAATATTAAATTAGCCTCTCGCTTAACCGGTTGGAAGCTTAACGTTATGTCAGTGAGTGAGGCTGACGACAAACAAATGGAAGAAAACCAGAAGATTAGTGCCAAATTAGCCGAACAATTGGGCGTTGATTCTGAGGTAGCCGGCGTACTAATCGAAGAAGGGTTTGGTAGTATTGATGAGGTTGCAGATGCAGATGCAGATACCTTAGAGGGTATTGAAGAATTTGATACATTGATGGTTGAAGAATTACAAGAGCGTGCGTCGGACGCACAATTGGTTCAAGCATTAGGAGACGCTGAGTCGTCTGAAGTGCTAATGAGCATTGAAGGCATGGATGAATATTTGATTCAAGCACTGATTGAGGCTGAAATTGCTACGGTGGATGATTTTGCAGAATTATCAATTGATGAGTTGTTAGACATTCAGGACATGGATAAAGAAAAAGCTTCAAGTATGATTATGACAGCAAGAGAAAATGAAGGGTGGTTTGACTAATCCACACTTTAAAAAAATATCAGATTATTGATTAAACACGATAAAGGCAAGCATTATGGCACATACAGTAGAAACGCTATCTAAATTATTGAAAAAGACTCCTGACGAAGTTATTACAATTTTGTCAAATGCTGGTGTTGACGGCAAGAAAGCTGATTCTCCAATATCCGGCGAAGAACGAAAAATCTTAATGAGTAGCTTATCAAAGCGATCAAGCAACAAATCAGGCATGACTGTATCCCGTAGAGCGCCTGCTAAGTCAAGTGCCAATACTGATGGTGTTCAAGTTCAGGTTAAGAAAAAACGCGTTAAAAAAATAGCACCTCAAACAACTGAACCAACTAATAACGAAGCAGCCTTGAAGGCACAAGCTGCATTAGAAGCAGGCCATGCTGCAGATGAAAAACAATCGGTTCAAGACGCTAAACGTCAAGAGGTGATTCGTTTGAAAACAGAGCAAGAGCAGTTGCAAAAGACTCAACAAGATGCAGTGAAACAAAAATCACAGGACGACGTTGCTAAAAAAGACAAGCCTACTGAAGTTAAAAAACCGACTCGTTTGCGTAATGCCCCAGGTGGTAATAATCAACGTCAACAGTTGCACGTTGCGCATAAGACAAAACGTAAGCTAAAGAAAAAAGACAGAACGCGTTTGAGTCAAAAGATTCAAGAAGAGCAGGCACAACATGGCTTTCAAAAACCAGTTGATAAGGTCATTCATGAAGTGGCCATCCCTGAGAACATTAAGGTAACAGACCTTGCACAGAAAATGACGACCAAAGCCGGAGAGGTGCTTAAAGTACTAATGGGCATGGGTGTAATGGTAACGTTAAACGATGTGATTGACCAAGACACTGCACTGTTGGTGGTTGAAGAAATGGGTCACAAAGGCGTTGTTAGTAAGGAAGAAACCATTGAGGACACGTTGATTGAAAAGTCAAAACCAAATGGTGATGAAAGTCCTAGACCGCCTGTGGTTGCCATTATGGGGCACGTTGACCATGGAAAAACTTCATTGCTGGACTATATTCGTAAAGCCAAAGTCGCCGATGGTGAAGCCGGTGGTATTACTCAACACATTGGCGCCTACCAAGTTGAGTCAAACGGCAATGCAATTACTTTTATCGATACGCCAGGACACGCGGCATTTTCAAAAATGCGTTCTCGTGGTGCCAACGCAACCGATGTCGTTATTTTGGTTGTAGCAGCAGATGATGGTGTAATGCCACAAACGATTGAATCGATTAAGCACGCACAAATTGCTGAAGTGCCAATCATTGTTGCCATTAATAAAATCGACAAAGAAGGCGTAGACATTGACAAAATTAAGCAAATACTTTCAAGTCACGATGTGATTGCTGAAGATTGGGGTGGTGACGTGATGATGGTACCGGTTTCAGCCCATACGGGTGAAGGCATTGACGCTTTATTGGAAGCAATTACATTAACCGCCGAAATATTAGAACTCTCGGCCACGGTTAAAGGTCCTGCGCATGGCACAGTATTAGAAGCGCGTCTTGAGAAGGGGCGCGGGAAGGTAACCACTATCTTGGTACAATCAGGCACGTTGAAAAAAGGCGATATTATGATTGCCGGCCTGGAGTATGGAAAGGTCAAACAAATTGTTAATGATCAGGGCAAAGTATTAAAAGAAGCTGGCCCTTCTACACCAGTTGAAGTATTGGGTCTTTCGGGTGTTCCAAATTCTGGTGACGAAGTGTTGGTTGTAGAATCTGAACGTAAAGCGCGCGAAGTCGCTGACTTTAGAAAAACACGCGACCGTGAAGCTGAGTTGCAAAACCAACAAGCATCGAAGATGGAGAACTTCTTACAAAAAATGGAAGAAGGCGATGTTTCTACGGTTAATGTGT
>JAPYOZ010000019.1 GCA_029941485.1 Gammaproteobacteria bacterium
GTGGTTTGATTATTTGGCTGCCTTTGAGCTTGTATCTATACGCGCAAGGGCAAACCACCGATGCAATGATTATTGTGCTGTTTGGTGCAATATTTATTGGCACGATTATTGATCACTTTGTACGACCAATCGTTATTCAAAAGTTTTCAAAAAATTCAGATCAATCTAGTGCACTGGATCACACATTAATCACTGTATTGTCTACCTTGGCCGGTATTATGCAGTTTGGCATACTGGGTTTGTTTATCGGCCCAATTATTGCTGCGATGGCGATCAGTATCTTTGATGTATACGCCATTAAATACGCAGACCCACTCGACCGGTCTTAAAATTCACTAATCGGGTATAATATTGTCTTTTTCTTAAAAGACAGTGTTATGCTAAAAAAACTGGTTAAATTCTTAGAAAACAATCATCCAGATTCTAATGTCAATGATTATTTAGACGCCAAATATTTACAATTAACACCGCCACAATTAAAACAAATTGCGGATGCATTAAGCTCTGGCGAATTGCAAATTAAGCCGGCTTCGAGCTGTTCTGCTGATCGATTTGTTTTTCATTTTGGCAATACGATTATCTTAGTACAAAAAGACACGACTGATTCATCAGCTGTTTATCAGGCAGAGCTTTCTTGGGAGACAGACTTCTTAGCCATTCACTCAACCAGAAGTAAAGGTAAGGGTTTTTATTTTATTGCGTTTGAATTTGATGATGACTACCAAGTCACACTTAAAGAAACAGATAAACTTTTGGAAGATCAGGTTAGGAATGAAGAACAAAATCAGGCGTTAATCGACAAAGCTATGCCGGTACTTAAGGGCTTTATGTCGGCTATTTCTGAATAAATAAATAAACTATCATTGCTCGATAGTATAAGAAAATTCACCAGCTTATCACTTGCACCCCCTTGCGGGGTGTGTCAGCTATCTCAGAATAAGATTAAACGCCTATTTGGGTTGCTTTCTTAAGTTTTGGCCCTGCTTTAAAGGTGACTACTTTTCTGGCTGAAATCATTACTTGTTCGCCTGTTTTAGGGTTTCTGCCTGGCCTGGCTGACTTTTCTCTGACAATAAAATTACCAAAACTAGATAGCTTTACTGACTCACCTTGGGCGAGTGATTTTTTAATCTCGTCAAAAAAATCATTGGTAATTGATAAAGCTTGATTGTGCGTCACACCAATTCTATCCACTAGTAAATCAGCAATGTCCTTCTTAGTAACTGACATTATCTTTGCGTGGCTGAAAATTTATCTTGCATTAAGGCTAGCACTTCATCAACTTTAGCATTAACTTCGTCGTCACTCAATGTGGCCTCTAACGACTGATAAGTCAAATTAAGTGCCACACTCTTTTTGCCAGATTCGATGTTATCACCAGCGTAAATATCAAATAAGCTCACACCAACAAAATGAGGTTGACTCATGTTCTTAATACTGCTCATAAGATCAGCAACTGGCGTTGCTTCATCTAATACCAAAGCAATGTCTCTTGCAGACTGTTGGTATGATGAAAACGCCTCGTATTTAGCGATTTTTCCTGACAGGGTAACATCAAGGTCGATTTCAAATAAATAACACTTAGATAGCGATAATTCTTTTTGCACTACTGGCGATAAAGCGCCAATATAACCAACTTGTGTACCATCTAATATAATCTTAGCAGTTTGGCCTTTTTGCAATGCTGAGTGTTCAGCTGCCTCAAACGAAAACTGAGTGCCAGTTAATGCTAGCAACGACTCTAGATCTGCTTTGGCGTCAAAGAAATCTAGGGGCTGAAGGTCAGTTGACCATTGTGCATCAAAACGATTACCCGACACAACACCGGCTAATTTGTTAGATTGTTCATCTGCTTTAACACCACCAAAACACAGGCCGATTTCAAAGAATCTAGCATCGGTATGGCCACGTCTTTGATTGGACTCAACCGTTTGCAATAAGCCCGCCCAAAGCGATGAACGCATGGTTGACATATCAGCTGAAATTGGATTACTCAAAGTAATCTTTTTAGCTTCTGGATCAATTAAATTTTGGTATTTTTCTGAAACAAAACTATAAGTAATAACCTCTTGATAACCACGACTCACTAATGATTGGGCAATATCGTACTTATCAATAGTCGCCTCAGAAGTAGCGTTAATATTCGCATCTAACGAGAGTTTTTGCACGGGTAATTTATCGTAACCGTAAAGTCTTGCTAGCTCTTCAATTAAGTCAGCCGGAATACGGATATCGAAACGGAAGCTTGGCGGGATGATTGTCCAAGAATCTGCACTCTTGTTGCTGATTTCAAAATCAAGATTGGTAAATTTTTCTTCAATCCAATTAGCGTCCAACTCAAAGCCTAGAATTTTTTGAATCTTGGCTTGAGTAATCGTAATTGGTGTGAGCTCTGGCAATGCTTTTGTATCAACACAGCTATTAATATCGCTGGCTTCACCACCACAAATATCAATGATTAACTGTGTCGCCCTATCCATTGCTGTTTCAGTAATGTTGAAATCTACCCCACGCTCAAAACGCAATGAAGACTCAGTATGCAAGCCATAATTTCTAGCCTTGCCAGCAATAGACACTGGCTCAAAAAATGCACTTTCTAATAAGATTTGAGTTGAATTATCTTGTGTAGAGCTACCCATGCCACCCATGACGCCAGCAATTGCCAACGGGGAATTGTCATCAGCAATAATCAGTGTGTCGTCATTTAATTCAACACTCGATTCGTTTAACAACTCGATTGTTTCGCCAGCTTTAGCGTTTCTCACCTCAATAGCGCCATTAATTTTTTCTAAATCAAAGGCGTGCATAGGCTGACCTAATTCTAATAACACGTAATTGGTAATATCAACCACAGGTGAATGCACTTGCTGACCTGAGCGTGTGAGTTTCTCAGCCATCCATTTAGGGGTTTTAACCGTGTTATCGATACCTTTAACCGTTCTAGTTAAATACTTTGGACAAGTCTGCGTGTTGCTAACGCTTGTCTTGATACTTGACGAACCTTGAGCACTAACATTGATATTAGGTAGTTTAAATGCCATGTTGTAATTAGCGCTTACTTCACGAGCAACACCCAATACTGAAAAACAATCGCCACGATTTGGGGTAATGTCTAGCTCGATAATATTATCATCAAGATCTAAGTACTTTCTAATGTCTTGGCCAATGGGCGCGTCACTGTCTAGCTCTGAAATACCATCTGACGAATCACTCATGCCGAGTTCTGATTCTGAGCAAATCATGCCAAATGACTCAACACCACGAAGTTTGGCTTTTTTGATTTTTAAACCACCGGGTAATTTAGCACCAACGGTTGCAACAATTACTTTTAAGTCAGTGCGAACATTGCTAGCGCCACAAATAATTTGTAAATTATCACTTTCGCCAACATCAACTTGACATAAATTTAGCTTATCAGCATCCGGATGTTTTTCACAACTTACGACATGACCCACTACAACGTTGTCGAATACAGGTGCAACAGACTCAATGCCGTCAACTTCAAGACCAGCCATAGTTAGCTGCTCAGCCAATACATCGTCGCTTACTTTAGGGTTAATCCACTCTCTTAACCAAAATGTTGAAATATTCATCTGAACTGCCTCAAGAAGCGAATGTCATTTTCAAAGAAAAGGCGAAGATCATTCACGCCATAGCGCAACATTGCCAAACGCTCAACACCCATGCCAAAAGCAAGACCGGTATATTCTTCAGCGTCAATATCAACGGAATTTAAAACATTGGGGTGTACAACACCGCAGCCCAACACCTCTAACCAGCCTGTTTTTTTACAAACACGGCAACCTTCACCACCACAGATAACGCATTCGATATCAGCCTCAGCTGAAGGCTCAGTAAATGGGAAATATGATGGGCGAAAGCGCACTTGAAGGTCTTCTTTTTCAAAATAAGCACGCAAGAAGTCAATCAGCAAGCCTTTAAGCTGTGCAAAATTCGCATCCTTATCCACAATCAAGCCTTCAACTTGGTGGAACATTGGCGTGTGCGTGATATCAGAATCACAACGATAAACCCGACCTGGTGCAATAATGCGTAGTGGTGGTTTTTTGTTTTCCATGGTGCGAATTTGCACCGGCGAAGTATGCGTTCTTAAGACCGTGCTTTCATCGAAATAAAAGGTATCGTGCATAGCACGTGCCGGATGATGCTCGGGGATATTAAGTGCAGTAAAATTATGAAAATCGTCTTCAATCTCAGGGCCGGTTTCTACTTCGAAACCATTTTTTGCAAATAAAGATTGAATGCGATTTAAAGTAATGGTGACCGGATGTAAACCACCCATCTCAACATTTCTACCTGGAAGAGAAACATCAATCTTTTCTTTCAAAAGACGTTTTTCTAATTCTAGAGTTTCTAAATGATTTTTTCTATCAGTTAATAGGTTCTGTAGATTAACTTTAGCCTGATTAATGGCTTCACCCATTTTAGGTCGCTCTTCCTTTGATAGCTTACCTAAGCCTTTCAAAAGAGCAGTAAGCTCACCTTTTTTACCTAAAAACTTGACTCGTAAATCGTCAAGCTCTTTTAAGCTTTCTGATTGGGCGATAGACGCCTTAGCTTGATCAAGAATCGTATTAATCATTTTAGAATTAAATTTGGTAAAAGGTCATAGGAAAAAACCTACAACCTTTTTATATGGTTTACTTAGCGGCTGCTGCGATAGCGGCCTTAGCTTGATCTGCAATCTGAGCGAATGCGGCTTTATCAAAGATAGCAATATCTGATAAAACTTTACGATCGATTTCAATACCTGCTTTATTTAAGCCGTCAATCAGTCTTGAATAGCTCAAACCATTATTGCGTGCTTCAGCGTTAATACGAACAATCCAAAGTCTACGGAACTGACGACGTCTTTGACGACGGTCACGATACGCATATTGACCCGCTTTGATTACTGCTTGCTTGGCAACACGGTAGACTTTTGATCTTGCACCGTAATAGCCTTTAGCTTTCTTTAAAATTTTCTTATGTTTAGCGTGCGCCTGCACACCTCTTGATACTCTTGCCATTTTCTATACTCCTATTAACTGTACGGTAACATTTTACGAACCATTGGTACATCTGCTTTCTCAACAGTGTCCGGTGAACGTAAGCTACGTTTTCTAGAAGTACTCTTCTTTGTCAAAATATGACGCAGGTGAGAGTGTTTACATTTGTAACCGCCACTGGCGGTTTTCTTGAAGCGCTTTGCAGCCCCTCGGTTGGTCTTCATTTTTGGCATCATTTTCTCCTTGTCTTGTTAGACATATTTAACCATTCTTAACGAATGGTTTTTTATTTAAAGAAGTAACCTAGTGTTTGGTTACTTCTTTTTCGATTTGGGTGCCAGCATCATGCCTAGCTGGCGACCCTCCATCTTTGCCTTTTGTTCTACATTGGCAAATTCTTCTGTATCTTTCTCAATTCTGTCTAGCATTTCCATGCCTAGCTCTCTGTGCTGCATTTCGCGTCCACGGAACCAAATACTCACTTTAACTTTATCACCGTTATCTAAAAATTTAACCAAATTTCTAAATTTAATTTGGTAGTCGCCTTCTTCTGTTCCTGGGCGATATTTAATGGTTTTAACTGTGTTTTTCTTTTGTTTCTTTTTCTGATCACTCAATTGTTTCTTTTGTTCATAAAGGAACTTACCAAAATCCATAATTTTACAAACAGGTGGCTCGGCGTTTGGAGAAACCTCAACCAAATCCATACTAGCATCTTTGGCCATCTCTTTTGCTTTACTTATGTCTACAACACCAGCTTGATCGCCATTAGCGTCAATTAATCGAACTTCTGAAACTCTAATATTATCATTAATTCGAGTTTTTACTTTATATGGTTTTTTAATAATTATTCCTCTTTAACTAATTTTATAAACGCCTCTATCGACATAGAACCTAAATCCTCACCGCCACGTTTACGCACTGAAATCTCATCGTTTTCCATTTCTCTACCACCCGCCACCAAAATATACGGATAACGTTGCATGGAATGCTCGCGTATTTTAAAGCCTATCTTCTCATTTCGCAAGTCCGAAACCACTCTAAGCCCTTGTTTTTTTAACTTTTTCTCAACATCAGCAACAAAATCATGCTGTTTTTCAGAAATATTCAGAATAACCGCTTGAATTGGCGCTAACCAAGATGGAAACGCACCCTCGTAATGTTCGATCAAAATACCGACAAACCGCTCAAGTGAACCGACAATCGCACGGTGCAACATTACTGGGGTTTGCTTTGAGTTATCTTCAGCAATATATTGCGCATCAAGACGCTCTGGCATTGAAAAATCAACCTGCAAGGTGCCACATTGCCATTCGCGATCTAAGCAATCTTTAAGTACAAACTCAATCTTAGGGCCGTAAAATGCACCTTCACCTTCTTGTAAATCCCACTGAATGCCTTTGGCATCTAGCGCTTCTGCTAATGCAGCCTCCGCACGATCCCACACCTCATCCGAACCCACGCGATTTTCAGGGCGTGTTGAAAGCTTGATATCAACATTGTCAAAACCAAAATGCTTATAAACATCAAAGGTTAAATCAATAAACGTAGATACTTCATCTTGAATTTGATCAGCAGTACAAAAAATATGCCCATCATCTTGTACAAAGTTACGCACGCGCATGATGCCGTGGAGTGTACCTGATGGCTCATTACGATGGCATGAGCCAAACTCTGCCAAGCGCAATGGCAAATCACGATACGATTTAAGGCCTTGATTGTAAATTTGAATATGTGCTGGGCAATTCATTGGCTTAACCGCATAGTCTCGGTTTTCACTGCTGGTGGTAAACATGGCGTCACCAAATTTATCCCAATGGCCTGATTTTTCCCAAAGTGTTCGATCAATTAACTGTGGCGTGTGCACCTCTTTGTAGTCATTATCTCTAAAAACACCACGCATATATTGCTCAACAATTTGATACAGCGTCCAGCCTTTTTCATGCCAAAACACCATACCTGGCGCTTCTTCTTGCATATGAAATAAGTCTTGCGTTTTACCAATTTTTCGATGATCACGCTTTTCAGCCTCTTCTAGGCGATATAGATAATCTTTAAGATCGTCTTTGCTCGCCCAAGCTGTACCATACACACGCTGTAGCATTTCATTGTTAGAATCACCACGCCAGTATGCGCCGGCTAATTTCATCAATTTAAAGGCTTTTAATTTAGCAGTTGAAGGCACATGAGGGCCACGACACAAGTCAATAAAGTCACCTTGTTGATACAAAGACAATGCTTGGTCTGCAGGAATAGACTCAATAATTTCAGCCTTATAGTGCTCACCTTTGTCTTTAAAGAATTGTACCGCTTCATCACGTGACATTTCAGAGCGCTCGATCTTAAGGTTTTGCTTAACCAAGTGATTCATATTTTTTTCAATCTTGGCTAAATCGCCTTCTGAAAAGCCATCTTTATAAGCAAAATCATAGAAAAAACCGTTATCAATCACCGGGCCAATGGTCACTTGTGCATCAGGATAAAGCATCTGTGTGGCTTGTGCCAAAAGGTGCGCCGTAGAGTGACGAATCACTTCAAGCCCTTCTTTGTCTTTAGCGGTAATAATGGATACCGATACGTCTGCTTCGATTAAATATGATGCATCAACTAACTCGCCATTCACCTTTCCTGCAAGCGTAGCTTTAGCCAAACCAGAGCCAATCGATTTAGCTACATCGAATACGCTAATAGCGTTATCGAATGTTTTTTCAGAGCCGTCTGGCAGGGTGATTACCGGCATTACAAAATTATCAAAAATAAAAGGCTGTATTTTACCTTGATAAGGCTTATTCTGAGGCGCTAATTTGCTCAACCATCAGTTGTAAATTAGTCGCACCTCGCCAAGTATTAATTGATAATTTATAAGCAATTGTTACTTGTTTGGTGTCAAGTGGTGCTTGAAAAAAAGCAATTGCATCATGGGTATGGGTATCGCCCATTAATTTGAGTCGGCATTTTAGGTGTTTTTCACCCACCACTTTTTGCTCAACTATCTCAAAATTTCCATAAAAAAATGGCTCTTCGAAGCCCTGACCCCAAGGTCCTGAATCGGCCAATAATTGTGCATTATCTAATGAAATATTAAAAGCTTCTAGCTCACCATCAGTCAGTAGCTCTACGGTTGGAATTTTTGCGTCTAAATGCTGCTTAATGGCTTTTGAAAAAGCGCGTTTAAAATGCCAAAAATCTTCCGGCTTAATACTTAAACCTGCTGCCATTGCATGACCACCAAATTTTAAAACCAAGCCTGGATTTTGTCGATCGACTAAGTCCAAGAGGTCTTTAATATGCACGCTAGGAATTGAACGAATAGAGCCTTTAAGGCAATCACCAGATTTAGCAAATACGGCACAAGGGCAATGGTGCATTTCTTTGAGTTTTCCTGCAACAATACCGACAATGCCTTCATGCCAAGATGGGTCAAACAAGCTAATAGCAAACTTGCCTTCACTAACGTCTTGCGCTTTTACAATTTCTTCAGCCTCTGTCTGGATGCGGTCTTGTTCGGTTCTGCGTTTTTGATTAAATTCTTCTAGCTCTTTGGCGTAACGCCTTGCGTCATTCATGTCGTCCGTGAGCAAACATTTGATACCACGGGAAATATCACTCAGACGCCCTGCTGCATTTAGTCTTGGTGCTACAGAAAACCCTAAATCAGAAGCTTGCAGAGTTTCTGCTTGGCGGTTAGAAATCTCAAGTAATGCCAAAATACCAGGTGCGCATTGCTTGGCACGAATACGTCGAATCCCTTCTGAAATTAAAATACGATTATTTTGATCAAGCTTAACTACATCCGCTACTGTGCCTAATGCAACCAAGTCTAATACGTGACGAAGATCGGGCAGAGGGATGTTGTTATTAGCAAAGTAATTATTCTTATAAAGGTGGCTTTTTAAAGATGAAAACAAATAAAAACAGACGCCAACACCGGCTAGATTTTTACTCGGAAAGTCACAATCTTTGAGATTGGGATTGATGATTGCATCTGCTTTTGGCACTGAATCACTGGGTAGATGATGATCGGTAATAATCACATTGATACCGGCATCTTTAGCCAGATCAGTACCATCAAAACTAGAAATGCCATTATCAACCGTGATGATTAAATCGGGATGTTTTTCTTTAATGGCTAAATTGACAATTTCTGGGCTAAGGCCATAACCATGCTCGAACCGATTTGGCACCAAGAAATCAACCTGTTGGGCACCCATCATTCTTAATGATTTCATTGCGACCACACTGGCTGTTGCACCATCGGCATCAAAATCGCCAATAATTAATATTCTCTTTTGTTTGATTAATGCTTGCTCTAATAACGATAAAGCTTTGTCTAAATCTAAAAAATTGGGCTTTAATAATTCTGGAAGTGTTAAAGAAAGTTGCGACTCTGCCACGCCACGAGCCGCATAAATCTTTTTTAAAAAAGTGGGTATATCTTCAGAGTATGACTGATATAGTGTATCGTCAATTACCCTACTTAGCATTTCTTACAGCACGAATATAAGAGTCAAAAGATTTGTCGCTACCTTGGGTGCCGCCATAAAAAAATGGCACATCAATGGCTATATCAGCATTAACAGAATCAGAACTCCAATAAGGCTTTGATTTTGTATTGGGGAAAAGACTAGTATTAATCAATGGTTCGGTGTCGCCATAACGCAGTAGTGTTTTCAGCTCTGCCTCGCTTGGTAAACGCCAATCAGTTGATTTACACAGAGTATTTTTATTCAGTTCATTGATAAAATATTGAGTGTTGCAAGACTGGGATCGATCACAATTATGACTGTACTCTCCATCCTCCACGCCCGTTTTTCCATCGAACCAAGTGTAAGTATTTTGATTACCTTGCAAACCTTTTTTTATTTTTTTTACTTCCCATACTAATTTTGATTGGTCGTCCAAAACGCAAGACCAATCTTGAGCATTGTGCTTGAGAATATTTCCTTGATCTGAAACTTTAAATAATTTAGCATTAATACCAATGCTCAAAAATAAGGTTAATAAAAAAAGTATAGTTTTATTCATTTAATCAGTGATTAGTTGTGTGATTTTGTTAGCGCTCTCAGGTGCCATGTTAAGTCCATTTCTAAAATGCCCTGTGTTAATAAACAGATTATCGTATCTTTTGTCTTTTCCCAATATTACTTTAGCAGATTTACTTGCAGGCCTAAATCCTGACCAATGATGTTCAACCTCTACGTTTAATAATTCGAGAAAACGCTTAGCAGCAAATTGATGCAAAGACTCTTTTGTGTGTGCGTCAACACTTCTGTCAAAACCCACATCCTCCATGGTTGAACCAACTAATATTCTACCATCTACTCTTGGAATAATATAACGACCTTGATCGAGCACAATGTGTTTAATTTTATTAGGTTGGTGTTTAAGAACAATCATCTGCCCTTTCATTGGGAAAACATCGCTCTCTAAATCTAATAATTGACTACTCCAAGCACCAGCACACGACACAATACTGTTGGCAAAAAAATCACCTTTTGAAGTATGCACACCTAATACCTTATCATCTTTTGTGATTAGGCTATTAACTTGTGCTTGCTCAATTATATCAACTCCTTTGTTAACAATATCAGCTTTAAGTGATTGCAATAATCTTGGATTTCTAACTTGTGCAACATGGTTAAATAATGCACCTTTTTCGTGCACTTCGTAGCTAATTTGAAAACGTTTAAGCCATGTTTTAGCCTCAGGAGAATCGTACTCATCCATCATCAATAAGCCGGATTTTTGATACTGCGGATCAATGCCACTAGAATTGTGCAAATCATTACACAATTGCTCATAAACTGCTTGTGATTTAAAACTAAGATCATTAGTTAAATCATCATAGTGCCAAGGATAGAGAGGACTGATAATACCGCCACCTGCCCAAGATGATTCATGGCCGCACTGCCTTTGATCCAGCAAAACAACGCTCGCCCCTGCAAGGCTTAACGTACGCGCAGTCATCATACCGATGATGCCGCCACCAACCACCAAACAATCGCTCATGATTTTTTTAAATCAGAGAAAATTAACAATACCACACCTAAACTAATCAAAATGTCTGCTACGTTAAAAACTGGCCAATAGAAAGTCCGATAATGAAGATCAATAAAATCAAGTACAAACCCTTGAGACAAACGATCAATCAAATTACCAATAGCACCTGCCAATAGCATCGACAAAGCGCTCAACTTTAAAACATACTTTGTATCAACTCTAACCATCCATACAGCAATTACTATACTAACAATAATAGAAACTGCCGATAAAAAATACCTTTGCCATCCTCCAGCATCCGCCAAAAAACTAAAGGCTGCACCGTAATTATGAACATGCCTTAAACTAAAAAATGGATTAACAACAACTGATTCTCCTGGCTTAATATAGCCATAAATTAATAATTTTGTTAATTGATCTAATACAACCAAAAATACAACCAATAAAAAATAATACTTTAGTTTCATCTTTATTGATTCCGAAAACGATAAATCAAACCCACAAAAATTAACACTAAAAGTGCCATTGGCCACCACACTATTTGATTATTCTTAGTGCGAAATTCATCTCTGATTTGGGGGTTAACCCTCAAGTATTTGAGTGTATTTCTTGCCATGGCGTGAGGTTTAGAATTGGTCAACCACTCATGATAAAGCCCGTATGATTTAGGAATAAAACCCCAAACCCAAGGCGCATCCTCTCGTAAAATTGTTACCATTTGATCAATTACTGCTTGACGCTCAATAGAGTTCGGCATATTTTTCATCTTTTCAAATAAAACATCGTAGTTAGAATTTTGATAATTTGATGCGTTTTCACCACCCGTTTCAACCTTAGAATTTTTACCATAAAGTAAGAATAAAAAATTCTCCGGATCTGGATAATCAGCGTTCCAACCAAGTCCAAATAATTGAGTTTGGCCTTTACTCATTTTATCTTGTAAGCGGTTGTAACTACTTGGCCTAACAACCAATTGAATGTTTAGCTTTTTAAATTGCTTTCTAGTCCAATCAAGGTTTGACTGATCATCGGCATCTGTGGCGGTAGTATCGAAATACAAAACTAGGGGTTTATTGGTTTTTGGGTCAATGCCATTTTCATAGCCTGCTTGTGCTAATAAAGTCTTTGCTTGTGCAATGTCTTTACGCTTAACAACACCGTTAATTCTCTCATAGACAAAAGGATTATAATCATCAACATAGCCAAAAATTCCAGCTGGAATTGGGCCGTGAGCTGCACGACCTCGACCATTTCTAAAAATAGAAATACTCTCTTCTTCGTTAATGGCAATTGAAATAGCCTGCCTAAGTTTTTTAGCCGATTCACTGTAACCACCAACCACTGAATCAAGCATATTAAATGCAGTGTAGTAAATACTGGCGCTATCGCTAGTCAACAGACGAATGTCTTTATTGCGCATTCTATCAGCCAAAACGGTTTGTCCTTTTTTTCTAACCTCGATAGCTTGGTCAAAGTTATCCGACGAAATGCCCGACTGATCGTAATAACCTTGCAAAAACTTATTCCAATAAGGCGTGGTTTCTTTTTCTAATAAAAAGTGCACCCTATTTAAAAAGGGTAATTTCTTGCCTTGATCAACTAGCAAACTATGTTCAATATCGGATTTTTGCCCTGACTGAGGGTAGTATTCATCGTGAAAATTTGGATTCTTTTCAAGAATCATTTCTTTGTTTGGATTGTTAACCGTTAATTGGAAAGGCCCCGTGCCTACCGGGTACCAATCCAACACAATATTTTTATCAATCAACCCTGCTTGTGAATAAAAACGATCAACTTCAGGTGGTACAGCGGTAAAAAACGGCATTGCTAACCAATACAAAAATTGTTCTTGAATGCCTTTTACTTTGATTGAATAGCTGTATTTATCCAGTACTTTAACACCCTCAAGCTGATAAGACTCTAAATCAATAAATCCCTTATGTTTTTCATTGACTAATGTGGTGTTTAATTCTGACAAACCAACAATACGTTCAGCCATTAAACTAAAAATGGGTGAATGTAGTAATGGGTTAGCAAGACGCTTAATCTGGTGTACAAAATCACTTGCCACCAACTCTCTCGTTGACGTTTGGGCAATGTCACTCAAAACATTAATTTTTCCAAGTTCGTCATCACTTAATGCAAGATTATGCTCGACAAAAGCAGGGTGATTTTGGTACATTACCCCTTCTTTAATCTGCAAAATGTATTCGGAAAACGCGGCGTCTTTTTTGTTTTTTGGATCAATCTTAATGCCTTCATTGTTATAGTAATACACCTGTGGCATGTCTTGCAATATTCCAGGTATCAATGCATAAGGACGCTTTAAATAATGATATTGCAATGGTGTTTCATAAACAGATTGAATAAAAGTCCACTCATTCGATGAATACGAACGCGCAGGATCAAGGTGTTTTGGACGATCACGAAAAGAGCTGTAAAGTGTATTATCAAACCTTTGTGAAGCGGAATATGGATTGTTCCAGGGTTCAGTGCAAGCACTTAATAGCGGTAAAAGAACCCATATCAAAAGCTTTATATGTTTATAATTTGGCATTGCATTAATTATAAATACTTAAGGAGTCTTATGGGTTTTTTAACTGGGAAAAGAGCATTAATTGTTGGCGTGGCCTCAAATCGCTCTATCGCTTGGGGTATTGCTGAATCAATGGCAAAACAAGGCTGTGAAATTGCACTGACTTATCAAAATGAAAAACTAAAAAAACGCGTTGATAAATGTGCAGCCGTTTGTAATTCTGATATTGTTATTCCTTGTGATGTTGGCACAGATGAAAGTATTGAAGCTGCCTTCACAGAACTTAAAAATCATTGGGATAATTTTGACATTCTAGTGCATTCCGTTGCTTTCGCACCGCGTGAAGCGCTCGATGGTAATTACGTTGAAGCAACCACGCGTGAAAACTTTGCCACGGCGCACGATATCAGCTCTTACAGCTTTACTGCATTAGCCAAAGTGGCAAATCCAATGCTAAATGAAAATGGCGCCCTACTAACAGTGAGCTATTTAGGCGCTATTCGTGCCATCCCTAACTACAACGTTATGGGTGTTGCCAAAGCTTCTCTTGAAGCTAACGTTCGCTATATGGCAGCGGCAATGGGGCCTGACAAAGGCATCCGTGTTAATGCTGTTTCAGCCGGTCCAATCAAAACATTGGCAGCCAGCGGTATTAAAGACTTTGGTAAGTTACTTGATTACGCTGCTGACAGTTCGGCACTTAAACGCAATGTCACCACAGAAGAGGTGGGGAATGCCGCTGCCTTTTTGTGTTCAGACCTTGCCTCAGGTATCACGGGTGAAGTGACTTACATTGATTCAGGTTATAATTTTTATGACAAAGGCCCAGATTTATAACACACAACAATCATAAAAAAAGCCTTGCACAAACAGCAAGGCTTTTTTTATTTCAAAACTAGGCTAATTTACAATCGATCTGCAAACACCTTAATTTCAGCGTTTGACCTTAAAGTTTTTAAAATACCTGCAAACATTTCATTAGACTCAAAACTAAGCAACGAGCGCTCTAAACCTTTATTAGGTTTATAATCGGGTGCTTTAACCGTCGATAATTGTATAACAACAGCGCTACGCTTGCCTAAACCTTGCGCACTGTAAACTGACTGCCCCTCACTTGGTTTTGGCAATGCAAACAATTTATTAATAATAGCAACACTTGCTGTCTTGGAATCTCTTTTAGCCCAAACAGAATCACTCCATTTCAACTTATTTTTATCCATTAACTTATTCGCCGAATCGTCATTATTAATTAATGAAGTGGCAATATCTTTAGCAATTTTATCCACAAAGGTTTTAGCTAATAAAGTGGTTAAGTGTTTGTTAATTTCGCCCTTAACTTCATCAAAAGACTTTTGTCTTTTTGCTAATTTTTCTTTTAACCTAACAACAACAAACTTGTCTTTGGACAATTCAATAACTTCAGAATTTTCACCCTTGTTTAAAACCACATCACTAAAGGCAACATCCACAAACTTTTGTTCGTAATCAGTGGTATTTTTAGCAAAAAATTGAGTTGTATTAATCGCTAAATTCATTTGATCAGAAACTTCATCTAAACTAACTTCATAAGCCAAATTTGCCAATTGGTCAGTTAAATTGTAAAGGGATTTTTGCGACAGTGTTTGAGTGTAGAGCTTGGTCAATTCCGAACGAACAGAATCAAATGATTTGATGGAGCCTAGTTTGATTTGATTGAGCTTAATAATATGATAACCAAACTCAGACTTGACCGCGCCACTAAGGCTGCCTTCCTGCATACTAAAAACTTTTTCTTCAAACTCAGGAACCATCACTCCTTTAGTAAAAAACCCTAAATCGCCAGCGTCATCTTTCGAGCCTGTATCAATAGAGTATTCTTTAGCTAATTTGGAAAAATCACCACCTTTATTGATTAGTTCTATTACTGTTTGCGCCTGCTCTTTTGTCTCCACTAAAATATGTTGCGCCTTGCGTTCCCCTTCAGTACTAAAGCGTTCTTTTTCATCCTCATAAAAATTAAACAAATCATCGTCATTAACTTCTATATTTTTAGCAATTTTCTCTAACGACAATTCTATAAAATCTATTTTTATTTTCTGAGGATCAAAAAACGATTCTTTTTGATTGTTGTAAAAACCCTCAACACTCTTGGCATCTACTTTTACTTTATCTAAATAACTATCTGCATCAATTTGAATGTAATTAAACTCACGTTGCTGTTCGTTGAGCGCTTGTAGTTTCTTTAATGCAGAAGAAGTAACAAAAGCAGAATCTAATAAATTATATTTAATCTGGCTTTGTGTCAATTCCTTTAATTTAATTGCCTCATATTCAGCCGTACTATAACCGTTAAGCCTGAGTAGCTTTTGATAGCCCTCAATTGAAAACCTTCCATCGGTTTGAAACAAATTATTAGATTGAATAAGCGCTTGTAATTCAGAATTTGTAGTCGCATAATCCAGATCATTAGAAAATTGACCCAACAAGCGTTTGTTGATCATATCATTAATCACTGATTGCTTTAAAATACTATCAAACTCAGTGTCATAACGCTCAGACAATCGTTGTTGCAATCGTCTTTTTTGTGGATTGAATTCTGACAGAAAAGCTTCTTTAGAAATTTCATCACCGTCAATACTTGCAACAATGACATTGGACGCACCAGTAAAATATTCATTAATACCAAACAAGGCAAAGGGAACGGTAATCAAACCAACGATTAAATAGGCAAGCCAGCCTTTTGTTTTGTTTCTAATTGAACTGAGCATAATAGTATTGTTAATGGCAATTGAGCGTATTAGCCAAAACCATTTCATTAATTAAAAAAAATAAGAATTATAAACGAAAATACACGTTGTCTTGAATGGCTTTGCATTCTACACATAAATGAATTCGGAAACCACAACCGAGAAAGTTATGGCGGAGCGGACGGGATTCGAACCCGCGACGTCCTGCGTGACAGGCAGGCACTCTAACCAGCTGAGCTACCGCTCCGAATTTTTTTTTGGTGGGCGCTACAAGACTTGAACTTGTGACCCTCGCCTTGTAAGGGCGAT
>JAPYOZ010000020.1 GCA_029941485.1 Gammaproteobacteria bacterium
TAAAACCCAACGCACCAGCAACGGCAATTGGCATACCCACTGCCGCCGAGGTGGCAATGGCATTTTTAATGTCAACATTGTTATAAGTCAAAAATGGCGTGGTCATGGTACCACCACCAATCCCCACAATGGCTGACACCAGTCCAATCACATAGCCCGTTATCCGCCACACCCATTTGGACAGGCTGTCCACATGAGAAGAACTGCTAATACCAAAATACATAATGATCGCAACACTAAATTCAAACAATGCAAAAAAAATCCGCATGAAATCGAAACTCATAGCTTTAGTCAACAGTGCCCCACTAAAAGCGCCCAGTAGAATTGTTGGTGTGAGTTTTTTAAAATTATGCCAATGAATAGCGCCGTGCTGATGATGGGCGCGAACACTGGATATTGACGTAAAAACCATCGCTGCAAGTGATGTGCCAACAGCTGTGTGCATGAGCACAGTCTGATCAGTGCTGCCGGCCAATAAATACAGTAAAGCCGGCACCATAATCAGCCCGCTACCCACGCCCAAAAGGCCGGCAATAAACCCAGAAAAAGCACCCAGAAAAAGTAGTGATACTATTTCAACCACGCACTAATTGTATCAATTAACAAATCATCCTTATCGTTAAAGAAATGATCAGCACCTACCTCTATTTGAGTGTAGTTTGAATTGTGCTTTGATTGCTGTGCTTTAAGCTTTGTCCCATTTAACACCGAAGGGATGTCATCATTGCCATACAAGTCCAATACTGGAATATTAATTTTTCTCAAATATTGAGCTGTTGTTTTTGGCATGCCAATACCCACATAACGCTTAAATGGATTTGCATTATTCGCCAGATAATGCGTTGACATCACACTGCCCAAACTATGGGCAATCAACACGTTAGCTTCTAAGCCTTGCGCTGTTAGGTAGTTCACTGCTGAATTAATTCGATTATCTGCATCTGCAAATAAAGGTACATAACCTTCAGATCCCACGCCATTTTCTAATACCGGCATTTGGATTGATAAGGTATTAAAGCCTCTCTCAGTCAGCGCCACCCGAAGCGGCTGAATAACTTGAGGCCAATCAGGATGCACACCCAAGCCATGAACAACAACTGCGGTTTGTTTGGTATCGGATTCAGACTCAGTATAAATAGCTAAAAATTCATGGTCATTAGCCTTTAATAAAACCACATCGCCATCCATTAGGCCGTCTTCAATAAAGCTCGCCCAACGTGCTTCTTTGGCATAATCTGGCACCACTTGTGCAAATGCAATATTAGTAATGAGTAAAAAACTTAGTAATAATTTCATAACAACCTCAGGTTTAATGTTGTCATTGTAAAACAAAAAAATTACAATAATTAAGTAAAATCTTTCTTAAAAATTCTTTTTCGCAAATATTCTATTTGCTCTTTGAGAACCTAATACTTTGTCTGATGAGCAGAAAAAGCACCAGAGCCTAAAGAGAAAATCTGTGATTTTCGCACCCCAAGAGTATTTCCTCACTACGTTCAGGGCAAAAGGATTTCACCAAAAAATTGGCAAATTTTACGAATGACCGTTTTTCACTAAAAAACACCAATAATCACTGTTTTTAGCCAAAATTACACTAAAAACCACCTAAAATTGATATAAATATGCATTTTTTAACAAAAAGTATGAAAAATATAGGGATAAATAGCCTAAAAAATACTATTTTTAGATAAATTTAATGATTTTTTAGAGGTTAATTAGCAAAATTTGCTAAATTTTTGACTTAAATAGTCAAATAAGTAATATTTTTTAAGAGAGTTTAGCGCGAATTAAACCGGAAACTGCACCCATGTCAGCTTTGCCATCTAATTGGCCTTTTAATAAGCCCATTAGTTTGCCCATGTCTTGCATGGAAGAAGCGCCAGAATCGGCAATGGCTTTGTCTACTGCAGCTGCAACTTCTGCTTCTGAGAGTTGCTCTGGCATGTAGTTATTGATAATAACCAATTCAGCTTCTTCGACATCGACCAAATCAGTACGCCCTGCGTCTTTGAATTGTGAAATTGAATCTTTGCGTTGTTTAACCATTTTTTGAATAACGGACATCACTTGTGCATCGTTAAGTTCGATGCGATCGTCAACTTCTTTTTGTTTGACTGCCCCTAGAATCATGCGAATCGCTTTGAGGGTATCTTTGTCTTTCGCCCTCATCGCTGATTTCATGTCTTCAGTGATGCGTGCTTTTAGCTCGGACATAATGGTGTGTACTGTGTAGAGAGAGTGTTTTTTCTTAATACATGCGTTTACGGTGAACGCGATTTTTAGCCATTTCTTTATGAGTACGCTTAACTGCAGCTGCTTTTTTGCGCTTGTTAACCCACGTTGGCTTCTCAAAAAATTCTTTTTTTCTAACGTCGGTGATTACACCGGCCCTGTCGCACGAACGACGGAAACGACGTAGTGCAATATCAAAGGGTTCGTTCTCTCTTAATTTAATTGATGGCATGAATTTTTCCTTTATGAATCTTTAGAATCTGCATTGGCAGAACCAGAACTGTCGAAGTCAACCAATTGAACAATGGCCATTGGTGCTTTGTCGCCAGTACGAAAACCAGCTTTAAGAATACGAATGTAACCACCAGGGCGGTCTTTGTAAAATGGGCCCAGCTCAGTAAATAGCTTTGCCACAGATGCATCATCACGTAATTTAGAAAACGCATTACGACGATTAGCAATACTGTCGTTCTTCGCTTTGGTAATTAACGGCTCAACAACACGTCTAAGCTCTTTTGCTTTAGGCAAAGTGGTTTTAATTGTTTCATGTAAAAACAATGAATTTGCCATATTTTTAAACATCGCCTTTCTGTGAGAAGCGTTTCGGTTTAGTTGTTTTCCTGACTTTCTGTGCCTCATTGTCTTTGTCCTATTCGTTCATTAAGTCAACTGGTGGCCAGTTTTCAATGACTGTGCCAAGGTCTAACTCTTTTTCAGTTAGTACTTCTTTGATTTCATTAAGTGATTTACGACCTAAATTAGGTGTTCTTAGTAAATCTTGCTCAGATTTCTGAATTAAATCACCAATGTAGTAGATTTGCTCTGCTTTTAAACAGTTTGCACTACGTACCGTTAGCTCTAATTCATCCACTGCTGATAAATAGATTTGTGGGAAGTCTTCAGAAACTGGCAATGCTGGCTCAACAACTACTTGCTCTAATTCGACGAATGAAGATAGTTGGTCTTGCAAGATGGTTGCCGCGCGTTTAATGGCCACTTCTGCATTCACCGATCCATTGGTTTCAATGTTAATGTTAAGCTTGTCAAGGTTTACCTTTTGTTCTACTCGAGCCGCTTCTACCGTAAAACTAACACGCTTAATTGGAGAGAAGCTTGCGTCCAACTGCATACCGCCAATGGTTGATGCTTCATCGTCACGAGCAACTGCAGTATCGTAGCCAATGCCTGTGCCGATCTTGAGTGTCATGCGAATGTGTCCGCCGTCATTCACTGTGGCAATCACTTTTTCAGGATTAAACACACTTACATCAGTACCGTTTGCTTCAATGTCAGCCACTGTGATTTTACAAGGGCCTTTTTTATCAATAACCACTTCTGCATTTTCTGCTGTGTTTAATGAAACTGAAACCTCTTTAAGGTTTAGTAAGATGTCCAGTACATCTTCTTGCACACCGTCAATGGTTGAAAATTCGTGCATTACACCATCAATAGCCACTTCGGTAATTGCAGAACCCACCATAGAAGACAGTAACGTTCTTCTGAGTGCATTGCCCAATGTATAACCAAAGCCTCTTTCTAGCGGCTCAAGAATAACTCTGTATTCGTTGTTTGAAGTCTCAACAGACTCTACTAATTTTGGCTTTAAAAAATCTCTTGCATTTCCTTGCATAATTAATTCCCTATTTTGAATACAGTTCAACAATTAAATGTTCTTCGATGTCTGATGATAAATCATCACGAAGAGGAACATTTTTAAACACACCTTTAAGTGCTTTGCTATCTACGTCAACCCATTCTGATTGACCGGATTGCTCTGCTAGCTCGATGGCCAACTGAATACGACTTTGTTTTTTAGATCTTTCTCTAATGGATATCTCATCGTTAGCACTCACTTGATACGAAGGGATATTAACAATTGTTCCATTCACTAGGATTGATTTGTGCGAAACCAATTGTCTGGCTTCAGCACGAGTAGAAGCAAAACCCATGCGATACACTACGTTGTCTAGGCGACACTCAAGTAATGATAATAAATTTTCGCCCGTAGAGCCTTTTTTCTGAGAGGCTTTTTTGTAATACAGACGGAATTGTTTTTCTAAAATGCCGTAAATACGTCTTACTTTTTGTTTTTCGCGTAATTGCAAACCATACTCAGTACCCTTTTGACGACGGGCATTGGCACCGTGCATACCTGGAAGTTGAGTGATCTTACATTTAGAATCTAACGATCTAATACCGCTTTTTAAAAATAAGTCCGTGCCTTCACGACGGGCTAATTTACAAGTTGGTCCAGTATATCTAGCCATAATTTATCCTTATACTCTACGTTTCTTAGAAGGACGACAACCGTTATGAGGGATTGGCGTTACATCTGTAATTGATTGAATTTTTAACCCTTGTGCATTGAGACCACGAATCGCAGAATCTCTACCAGGACCTGGACCTTTAACACGAACTTCTAAGTTTTTCATGCCAAATGTTAATGCTTTTTCACCACAGCTACCAGCAGCAACTTGTGCAGCAAATGGTGTTGATTTTCTAGAACCCCTAAAACCAGATCCACCTGCAGTTGCCCAACAAACAGCGTTGCCGTGGCGATCAGTAATCATTACAATGGTGTTATTAAATGTCGCATGAATATGCGCAATACCGTCAGAAACAATCTTTTTTGACTTCTTTTTTGTTACTACCTTGGCCATATTATTTATTTACCTGTAATTATTTAATTAAACGGCGAGGACCCTTGCGAGTTCTTGCATTTGTTTTGGTTCTTTGACCACGAAGTGGTAACGATTTTCTATGACGAATACCACGATAACAGCCTAAATCTTTTAAGCGTTTAATGTCCATCGACACTTGACGACGAAGATCGCCTTCAACTTCAAACTTAGCCACTGCATCACGAATCAATTCCAACTGGTCTTCAGCCAAATCAGACACCTTTGTTGCTGGGTCTATTTTAAGCTCTGCACAAATTGCTTTTGCTCGTGTGTCGCCGATACCAAAGATTGCCTGTAAGCCAATGACAACATGTTTGTTTGTTGGAATGTTAATTCCCGCTATTCTAGCCATTTATATTTTCCTTATATCCTACTTTTTTAGTCTAAATTTGTATTATTTTTTCCTAGAAAAACAACACAAAAATTAAAACGCGAAAAACCGGCAATTATACGTTGCGAGTCTTTCAATGTCAATCTCAATTAACCTTGTCTTTGTTTATGACGAGGCTCTTTACAAATTACACGCACCACACCATGGCGCTTAATGATCTTGCAATTGTTACAGATTTTTTTAACCGATGCTCTTACTTTCATAACTACTACCTTTTTTTAGTTTAGACCCGACTTTTTCATTAACGACTCGTACTGATTAGACATTAAATGAGACTGGGCTTGTGCGATAAAATCCATCACCACAACAACGATGATTAACAAACTGGTACCGCCAAAATAAAATGGCACGTTCCAATATAAAATTAAAAACTCTGGCAATAAACACACAGCCGTAATATAAACTGCACCGGACGCTGTTAAACGAGAGACCACGGCATCAATGTAATTTGCTGAATGCTGTCCTGGTCGAATGCCTGGAATAAAACCGCCTGATTTACGTAAATTGTCCGCTGTGTCTTTTGAGTCAAAAGTTAAAGCGGTGTAGAAAAATGTAAAGAACACAATCGCCAAACCGTAAAACATTACGTACAAAGGCTGTCCTGGGGAAATACTGGCGGTTAAATCTGCCAACCAACCCATACCTTCTGATTGTGAAAACCAGCCACCTAACGTTGCTGGGAATAAAATAATACTTGAGGCAAAAATAGGTGGAATAACACCCGCCATGTTGATCTTAAGCGGTAGGTACGAACTTTGACCGCCTACCATTTTACGACCTTGTTGACGCTTGGCGTAATTCACGGTGATACGGCGTTGCCCACGCTCCATAAATACCACAAATGCAGTGACCAGTAAGGTCATAGCGAAAAGAATCACCACCAAAATTACGGTTAATTCACCGGTTGATACAAGTGATAAAGTTGAGCCTAATGCCGAAGGAAGGCCTGAAACAATACCAGCAAAAATAATCATTGAAATGCCATTACCGACACCTTTTTCAGTAATCTGCTCACCGAGCCACATTAAGAACAAAGTACCTGTTGTTAGCGTAATAACTGTAACTAAACTAAAAGTAAAGCCGCCTTGAGTAACTAACGCAACACCGCCAGCTGACTGTGATTGCAGCGCAATCGAAATACCGTAAGATTGAAAAACTGCCAACACCACGGTACCCATACGTGTGTATTGAGTAATCTTGCGTTTGCCCGTCTCACCTTCTTTTTTAAGCTGTTCGAGCTTTGGCACCACAGAGGTCATTAAGGTAATGATGATTGACGATGAAATGTAAGGCATAATGCCAAGCGTAAAAATTGACAGTCTTTCCAATGCGCCGCCCGAGAACATGTTAAACATATCTAAAATTGTGCCTTGCTGGTCTTGTACTAATGAAGCAAGTGCAGTGCCTGATATGAATGGAATGGTAATGTGCGTGCCTAGGCGAAAAATGATTAACGCACCCAATAAAAAGAGGATGCGTTTGGTTAAATCTTGTGAAAGGCCTAAGGGTGCTTGACTCATAGAATTTACTCGTTCACTGAGCCTTTAGCTGCTTCAATGGCCACTTTCGCACCTTTGGTTGCTTTAATGCCTGTTAATGTTACTGCTCTAGTGATCTCACCAGAAAGCATCACTTTAACACGTTGAATGTTTTTAGTTACTAGATTGTGTTGCTTTAATACATCGATTGTAAT
The DNA here is from genome assembly GCA_029941485.1 of Gammaproteobacteria bacterium. Classification (GTDB taxonomy): domain Bacteria; phylum Pseudomonadota; class Gammaproteobacteria; order PS1; family Pseudothioglobaceae; genus SUP05. Next base: position 6,998 of record JAPYOZ010000020.1, read on the forward strand.
TTCAGTTTCGTCTAGTTTATTGATTTCAGATAACGTTACTTGTGAAGTGATGATTGACACTCTTGACGAGAAACCCACTTTAGGTAAACGACGTTGTAGGGGCATTTGACCACCTTCAAAACCAACTTTACTAAAACCACCTGAGCGCGCTTTTTGACCCTTGTGTCCACGGCCACAAGTCTTGCCAAAACCACTGCCAATACCGCGACCAACGCGTTTTCTGTCTGTTTTTTCACCTTCTGCAGGTCTAATTGTATTTAATTGCATAATGTTCATGTTCTAACCCTCTACCTTAAGCAGGTAAGCTACTTTATTAATCATGCCTCTAACTTCAGGCGTATCAACTAATTCTACCGTATGATTAATGCGCTTTAATCCAAGGCCTGCAACCGTTGCACGGTGTGCTGGCAAACGACCGTAAAAACTCTTAACCAAAGTAACACTCACTGTGTTATTTTTAGCTGCGGATTTTTTTACAGGTGCTTTCACCACTGGCGTTTTAGTCGCTGCTACTTTTGCAGGTGCCTTCTTGGCGGCGACTGCTTTCTTAACCGCTGGCTTCTTCGCTGCGGATTTTTTTACAGGTGCTGCTTTTTTAACCGCTGGCTTCTTCGCTGCGGATTTTTTTACAGGTGCTGCTTTTTTAACCACTTTCTTGTCTTCAGCCATTACGCTTCCCCGGTAATTTGTTCAACGGTTTTACCGCGCTTAGAAGCAACAGACTGTGGAGAAGACATTGATGTTAAACCCTCAATAGTAGCACGTACAACACTAATAGGATTGCGTGTACCATTACATTTAGCTAATATGTTATGCACGCCAACGGCTTCTAATACACTACGCATTGGACCACCGGCAATAACACCCGTACCTTCTGATGCAGGTTGCATGTAAACTTTAGCGGCGCCAACATTGGACGTAATCGGATAATAAAGCGTGCCGTCTTTAAGCGGTACACTCTTCATTGCTTTTTTAGCTTTGTCCATAGCCTTTTGAATTGCAGCAGGTACTTCACGTGCTTTACCAGTACCATAACCCACTTTACCATTGCCGTCGCCAACAACAGCTAACGCTGAGAAACCAAAGATACGACCACCTTTAACTACTTTGACAACACGACGAATGTTCACTAATTTTTCAATGTAATCGTTATCGTCGTTATTATTATTTTTCTTATATTCAGCCATTATTGTTGCCTATTTTTATAATTTTTTTTAAAAGTCTAAACCGCCATCTCTTGCCGCATCTGCTAATGCTTTAACGCGACCGTGGTATTTAAAACCGGAACGATCAAAAGCGACTTTTGTTACTTTCGCTTTTTTAGCTGCCTTTGCAATTTCAGCACCTATCTTTGTTGCTGCCGCTACGTTACCGCCATTTTTTTCTTTTAAACTCGATGCAGAAGCCAAGGTTTTTGTGCCACAACTGCTAATAATTTGCACATAAATGTGTTGAGGAGTTTTATGCACACATAAACGCTCAACGCCTTTATCAGCGTGCTTTGCTCTAAACTTGGTTGCTCTTCTTAAACGAGCTTGTTTTTTAGAAAGTTTCATACAATTACCTTATTAATTATTTCTTCTTAGCTTCTTTACGCACAACGTATTCATCTTCATAACGAACACCTTTGCCTTTGTAAGGCTCAGGCGGACGATAAGCTCTAATTTCAGCCGCTGCTTGGCCTACTTTTTGCTTGTCCATACCCTTCACCACAATTTCTGTTTGTGAAGGTGTTTCGGCCGTAATACCTTCCGGTAAGGCATACTTAACTGGGTGAGAAAAACCCAAAGTTAAATCAAGAACTTTACCCATCGCTTTTGCACGATAACCAACGCCAATTAGGGTTAGTTTCTTTTCCCAACCTGTTGAGACGCCTTGAATCAAGTTAGCTGTGTTGGCTCTTGCAGTACCTGCTTGTGCCCATGCCTTCCTTTCATCTTTTTTATCCACATCAACAACAGCAAATTTCAAAATATTTTCTGCAGTCGTAATAAGCACTGACGGATGAACATCCATCTGCATTTGGCCTAATGTACCTTTGGCCGTCATTGTTAAACCATTTAAAGACACTTCAACGCCAGCTGGAATTTCGATTGGTTCTTTTGCAATTCTAGACATCTTATAACTCCCTACTTAAGAAATGCTACACAAAACTTCACCACCCACATTTTGGGCAGCTGCAGTTTGTCCAGTCATTACACCTTTAGGTGTTGAAACAATAACGATACCTAGACCATTCATAACACTTGGCATTTCAGTACTCTTTACATAAACGCGCAAACTTGGCTTTGAAATTCTTTCCAATGAATCGATTACTGGTTTGTTATCGTAGTATTTTAATTTAAGGATTAGTGTTTTGCTCGCCGCTTCGCCTTCAATACCAAACGATTCAATGTAGCCTTCTTGCTGCATAACGCTCGCAATAGCAGACTTTAAATTTGACGCTGGAATATTGACTTCTTTTTTATCAACCGCATGCGCATTACGAATGCGAGTTAACATATCAGCAACTGGATCAGACATACTCATATTATTTTCCTCCTACCAACTTGCTTTAGATAAACCGGGCACTTCACCATTCATGGTGCGCTCTCTTAATTTTGTTCTCGCTAGACCAAACTTGCGATAAACACCGTGCGGACGTCCTGTCAAGCCACAACGAGCACGTTGTCTTGTTGGCGATGCATCACGTGGTAGAGCTTGCAGTTTAATACTTGCTTGAAAACGCTCTTCATCAGAAGCGTTTACACTCTTAATAATTTTCTTTAACTCAAGGCGCTTAGTACGGTATTTTTCAACCAGCTTTGTACGCTTGATGTCTCTATTAATCATAGACTTTTTAGCCATCCTACTTATCCTTAAATGGGAAATTAAACATTGCTAATAGTTTCTTAGCGTCTTCATCACTTTGTGCATTTGTAGTGATAGCAATATCCATACCACGCACTCTAGTTACTTTTTCAAAATCAATTTCAGGGAATACAATTTGCTCAGTAAGCCCCATGTTGTAATTACCACGACCGTCAAAAGCAGTGGGTTTTAAACCACGGAAATCACGAATACGAGGAATGGCAATACTCACTAAACGATCAAGGAACTCATACATTTTTTCCTTGCGTAAAGTTACTTTACAACCAATCGGATTGCCTTCTCTTAATTTAAAACTTGCTACAGATTTACGTGCATTACAGGTCATTGGTTTTTGGCCAGAAATAAGGCTCATTTCTTCCAATGCACTTTGCAGGACTTTTTTATCGCCCAATGCACTGCCTAGACCCATGTTAATGGTAATCTTTTCAACTTTTGGAACTTGCATAACATTGCTCATACCAAGTTCTTTCTGTAGAGCTGGTAAAATCTCTTTTTTATATTGTTCTTGTAATCTAGACACGCTTATATTTCCTTAACTTGCTCAAACGATTGCTTCGCCGTTTGATTTAAAAAATCTTTCCTTGTTGCCGTCTTTGTTAGTACGCACACCAATTCTATCTGCCTTTTTAGTGGCTGAATTATAAATAGCCACATTAGAAACTGCTAAAGGCATTTCAGTATCAACAATGCCGCCAGTAACGCCAGCATTTGGATTAGGTCTAACGTGTTTCTTAGCCATGTTAAAACCTTCAACCACAACTTTGACGTCCAATACTTTGGTTACTGTACCAACAGAACCTTTATCTTTACCGGCGATGATAATTACTTCATCGTTTAATTTAATTTTTTGCATTACAATACCTCTGGTGCTAACGACACAATTTTCATAAATTGTGCACTACGTAATTCACGCGTTACTGGGCCGAAGATACGTGTACCTACTGGCTCAAGCTTTGTATTCAAAAGTACGATTGCATTGTTATCAAAACGAATACGTGAACCATCTGCACGACGCACGCCATGTGCAGTGCGTACAACAACCGCATCATAAACATCACCTTTTTTCACTTTGCCACGCGGTGAAGCTTCTTTAATGCTGACCTTAATCACATCGCCAATACCGGCATAACGGCGCTTAGAGCCGCCTAATACTTTAATACACATTGCCTTAACCCCGCCACTGTTATCAGCAATATTAAGTTTTGTTTGCATTTGAATCATGTCTTACTCTCTTTAATGTATAGCTGCAAATTAATCAATAGCAACTGATTTCTCAAGGACTTCTAACAACGCCCAATGTTTAGTCTTAGAGAATGGTTTTGCTTCCACTACTCTTACTGTATCACCTAAACCACACTCGTTCTTTTCATCATGTGCATGAACCTTAGTACTGCGCTTAATGTACTTTTTATAAATTGGGTGTCTTACTTTACGCTCAATTAAAACTGCGATGGTTTTATCGCGGTTACTGCTAACTACCTTACCCGTTAAGACGCGTTCTACTTTTGTATCACTCATGCTTGTTTCTCTTTCATAATTGTTTTAACCTGTGCAATTGACCTTTTGGTTTTTCCTAATTTTGAAGAATCACTTAATTGCGCAGTTTTGTGCTGCATGCGTAACTCAAAATGTTCTTTTAAAAGTGTCATTAGCGTTTCATTAAGTGCTGAGATATCTTGATCTCTTAATTCTTTAACATCCATTACATTACCGTCCGTTTAATTACTGTTGTCTTAACTGGCAATTTAGCATCTGCTAATGCAAACGCTTCTCTTGCAACGGTTTCGTCTACACCTTGCATCTCGAACAACATTTGACCTGGCTTAATTTGTGCCACCCAATATTCAACACTACCTTTACCTTTACCCATACGTACTTCTAATGGCTTCTTTGTAATTGGCTTGTCCGGAAATACGCGAATCCAAATCTTACCTTGACGCTTAACATGACGCGTCATTGCGCGACGTGCTGACTCAATTTGTCTAGCCGTCATGCGACATCTGCCAACTGCTTGTAAGCCGATTTCTCCAAAACTCACTTTATGGCCAGTTGCAAGACCGCGATTACGGCCTTTCATCATTTTTCTAAATTTTGTACGTTTAGGTTGTAACATTTGCTAGTCCTTACTTCTTGCCAATTTGATTAGTTGCACCACGACGAGCAACCTCATCCAATGTCCCTTTCTTGTGATCTAAAATCTCACCCTTAAAAATCCAAACCTTAATGCCAATCACACCATACTGTGTGTTTGCGCCATACGAAGAGTAATCTACATCTGCCCTAAAAGTATGCAGTGGCACACGACCTTCGCGATACCATTCAGAACGTGCAATTTCTGCACCGTTTAATCGACCACTTACCATGATCTTAATGCCTTGTGCACCTAGACGTGTTGCGTTACCTAGTACACGCTTAACAGCACGACGATACATCACACGCTTTTCTAATTGTTGAGCAATGTTCTCAGCAACCAAACGCGCATCAAGCTCCGGTTTTTTAATTTCTTCAATATTAATGTGTACTGGAATACCCATCATCTTTGAAACGATGGTTTTCAATTGTTCAATGTCTGCACCTTTTTTACCAATAACAATGCCTGGACGCGCCGTATGAATAGTTACTTTGGCATTATTAGCCAAACGCTCAATAGTAATGCGACTAACAGAAGCTGATTTCAACTTCTCAAATAAAAAATCTCTAACTTCAATGTCAGATAATAAGTACTTAGGATAATCTTGAGAATTGGCATACCATTTTGAATCCCAATCTCTAATGATGCCTAATCTAATACCTTTTGGATTTACTTTTTGACCCATATTAAACCTACTTGCTTACGCCAACAGTGATGTGGCTTGTTCTTTTTAAAATTCGATTCGCTCTACCTTTTGCTCTAGGGCGGATCCTCTTCATGGTTGAGCCTTCGTCAATATAAACGCTGCTTACCTTTAATTCATCAATGTCCAGTCCGTCATTGTGTTCAGCATTTGAGATCGCTGAATCAAGCACTTTTTTAACTAATTTAGCCGCTCCCTTATTGCTAAACGACAAAATGTTCAATGCTTCCTCTACTGGTTTGTTACGGATTTGATCCGCAACCAATCTCACTTTAAAAGATGAGCCTTTTGCATATTTATGGATTGCCTTAACTTCTTTCATTGTCATTTACCTTTTATATTTACGCTGTGCGATCACCAGAGTGACCTTTAAAAGTACGAGTAGTCGCAAATTCACCCAATTTATGACCAATCATGTTCTCGTTGATTGAAATCGGAACGTGCGCTCTACCGTTATGAACTGCAATGGTCAAACCAATCATTTCTGGCACAACAACTGAGCGACGTGACCAAGTTTTAATTGGTTTTCTATCGTTATTTTCTTGAGCGGTTAATACTTTTTTGATTAAATGCTCGTCAACAAATGGACCCTTTCTTAATGATCTAGCCATGATTACCCTTATTTATTCCTACGACGCACGATAAGCTTATCAGTACGTTTATTACTACGTGTTTTATAACCCTTAGTTGGCGTTCCCCAAGGAGAAACCGGATGACGACCACCACTGGTTTTACCTTCACCACCACCATGTGGGTGATCCACTGGATTCATTACAACACCACGAACGGTAGGTCTAACACCTCTCCAACGCGTTGCACCCGCTTTACCTAATTTTCTTAAACTGTGTTCTTTTTTAGACACTTCGCCAATCGTTGCACGGCAGTCAGCCAATACTTTGCGTACTTCACCAGAACGCAATCTTAAAGTAACGTAAGTGCCTTCTTTCGCAATTAACTGCGCTGAAGTACCTGCACTACGTGCCATTTGTGCACCCTTACCAGGCTTAAGCTCAATACAGTGAATAACACTACCCAAAGGAATGTTTGCACATGGCATTACATTACCTACTTGAATCGCAACCGTACCACCTGAAACAACCGTGTCACCAACTTTCAAACCATTTGGTGCAATGATGTACTTGCGCTCACCATCTGTGTACAAAACCAAAGCAATGTTTGCACTACGATTAGGATCGTATTCCAAACGTTCAACCGTTGCTGGAATATCGTCTTTAATACGCTTAAAATCAATTACGCGGTAACGACGCTTGTGGCCACCACCTTTATGGCGAACCGTAATCTTTCCGCGGTTATTACGACCATGAATTCTGTTTTTGCTTTGTGTTAGTGGTGCATAAGGTGCGCCTTTGTGTAGATCTTTGTCTACAACACTAACAACAAATCGTCTGCCGGGTGAGGTTGGTTTTCTTTTAATTACTTGTGCCATAATAATCTCTCTAAGATGCGCTCACGTCAATCATTTGGCCTTCAGACACTTTAATCATTGCCTTCTTCCAATTTACACGACGACCAATTTTTCCTTTAAATACTTTCTTTTTGCCCTTAACCATTGAAGTTGTAACACTTACAACACTTACACCAAACAAAGTTTCAACTGCAGTTTTAATTTCTTTCTTATTACTATCGGTGCGAACTTTAAAAGCGTATTGATTGTGTGCCGAAAGCATGGTTGTTTTTTCAGAAACAATCGGCGCTAATAAGGTTTTTAATACTTTTTCTTGATTCATAACATACCCTGTACTTTTTTGAGTGCTGCTTCGGTCATGACAACATTTTCATAGCCAATTAAACTAACCGGATCAATACTTTGTGTATCGCAAACACCAACGTGATATAAATTGCGAGAAGAAAGATATAAATTTTCATCCAACTCGTCCGTCATTAATAATGCATCTTTAACATCCAATGCTTTAAGCAATGTAGTGATGTTTTTAGTCTTAGTGTCTTTAACACCAAATTCTTTAACTACTTTTAAACGTTCAGAGCGAACAAGCTCTGAAAAAATAACACTGATGGCGCCTTTGTACATTTTCTTATTAACTTTCTGTGCGTAACTACGAGGTTGTGCTGCGAATGTAACACCACCCGAACGCCAAATAGGACCACGAGAAGTACCCGCACGAGCTCGGCCTGTGCCTTTTTGTGCCCAAGGCTTCTTGCCACCGCCACTCACAGCTGCACGGTTTTTTTGTGCTTTAGAGCCTTGACGACCAGTAGCCATATAAGCCGTTGTTACTTGATGCACTAATGATTCGTTGAAATCTCTTGCAAAAATAGAATCGGGTACTTCGGTTGAAGTCGATTTATTTGTACTTACGTTTAATACTTTTAATTTCATCTTAAGACCTTACACTTATTCCGTTTCAGCTTCTGGCGCTTGTTCGCCATTATCTTTAGTATCGTTTTCTGAAGTTACATTTTTTGCCTCTTTTGCTGCTGCTTTTTCAGCTTCTTCGGCCGCTTTAGCTTCTTGTTCCTGAGCTAATTGTGCATCTTTTTGCTCTTGGATTTGCTTGCTAATATCGCTATTAATTTTGTCTCTTTTAGCCGAAAAAATAACTTTCACAAAACCACTTTTTGATCCAGGAATTGCACCCTTAATCAACAACAAGTTTCTTTCACTATCAACTCTAATTACTTCTAAACACTCTTCAGTTACTTGCTCATCACCCATGTGACCAGCCATTTTTTTACCTTTAAATACACGTCCTGGATCTTGACATTGTCCGGTTGAACCAATCGCCCTATGAGAGATTGAGTTACCGTGGGTTGCATCTTGCATTTGGAAATTATGACGTTTTACACCACCTTGATAACCTTTACCTTTAGATTGACCCGTTACATCAACATAATGACCTGCGCCAAACATTGATACATCAAAACTAGTAGCGTCTCCAATTTCATTCTCGTCTGCTCTAAACTCCCAAAGACCTAAACCAATGTCTTGTGAAGCCTTTGCGTAATGGCCTTTAATTGCTGATGGTACACGGCGCACTTTCGCTTCGCCTTTTTTATTAATTTTTGCACCCGTAGTTACTTGAACAGCACTGTAGCCATCCACTTCAGGTGTTCTTGTTTGAACAATACGATTAGGCTCAATTTTAATAACACTAACTGCCGTGGCTGAACCATCGTCAGACATTAAGCGTGTCATTCCTATTTTTTGCCCTACTAAACCAATTGCCATGATCTTATTCCTATTATTTCTTAATTATTAGTTAAGCTTAATTGCCACATCAACACCAGCCGCTAAATCCAACTTCATCAAAGCATCAACTGTTTTATCTGTAGGACTAATAACATCCATCAGCCTAACGTAAGTTCTTAATTCGTACTGGTCTCTTGCATCTTTATTAACGTGAGGAGAAGTCAACACAGTAAAGCGCTCTTTCTTTGTAGGTAGAGGGATTGGACCTCTTACACTCGCACCAGTACGCTTGGCTGTTTCTACAATCTCGATGGCTGATTTGTCGATTAAACGATGATCAAATGCCTTTAATTTAATTCTAATATTTTGATTGCTCATGTGCCCTTTATCCTATCTATTTTCTACTGGTTTTTTTATCAAACGAAAAACGCAAGATTATACAATAAACCTTCTCTCTTTAATTAACTAATTACGCCGTTACTTTAGAAACAACACCCGCACCAACTGTACGGCCACCTTCTC
>JAPYOZ010000021.1 GCA_029941485.1 Gammaproteobacteria bacterium
GCTAATAATTCTGCTCTAAACTGTCCAGCTTGCGCATTGCGAGTTTCCATTGGTAGATTCAAGCGTTTAATGGCTCTACGGGTTTTGATACAAAATGGGCAAGCGTAGAATTGATACAGTTTTAAAGACTCAACTTGCTGATTAACATCGGCCTGCTCTGCGTCGGTGCGTTTTAGTTTTTTTGGTGAAAAAATCCAATCAATCAATACAATCAATCGACCCAAGCCCTCTCTCATTCCTTTGATCAAAATTTTCATTTTTCCTCTCTTGCTTTATATGCTGTTAACGTGTTTTCTAATAGAGTGGCGATGGTCATTGGCCCTACACCACCAGGCACAGGTGTGATCCATACGGCTTTATCTTGCGCTGAGTCAAAATCCACATCACCAGACAAACTACCGTCATTTAAACGATTAATACCCACATCAATGACTGTTGCACCTTGTTTAATCCAATCGCCTTGGATCATTTTTGGTTTACCAATCGCTACCACAACAACATCGGCCTGTTTAATTTTATCGCTTAAATTCTGCGTTTTACTATTACAAATAGTTACCGTTGCACCTGCGTTTAAAAGCTCCATCGCCATTGGGCGACCGACAATATTTGACGCCCCAACGACCACGCAATCCTTACCAACCAAGTCAATGTCGGTTGTGGCCAACATGGTCATCACCCCTTTGGGCGTACATGGGCGTAAAAACGCCTTATTTTGCATGAGTTTGCCAATATTCTCACTATGGAAGCCATCAACGTCTTTATTGGGACTAATCGCTTCAGTGACTTGATTTGCATCCAAATGACTGGGAAGCGGTAACTGCACCAAAATACCGTCAATCTTGTTGTCATTATTTAAACGCTCAACTTCAGATAACAATTCTGCTTGAGTAATATTGGCGGGTTTGTTAATTTTTTCAGAATAAAAGCCAACTTCTTTGCAAGCATTGTCTTTATTACGAACGTACACAGTAGATGCAGGATCATCACCCACCAGAATTACCGCCAAACCTGGTTTTCGATCAAGCTTAGTTACTTGCTTAGCAATATTTACTCTAAGTTGTTTTGCAATTTGTTTACCGTCAATAATCATATCAAGGTCTTAATGCCTCTCTAACTTTCTCTAAATCCTCAGCCGTATCAACACCGAAACCAGTTGCTTCACAAGCGAGCTCTACATGCACATCAAAGCCTTCATTCAAAACTGTTAGTTGTTCTAATTTTTCAACTTGCTCATAACGAGAGCTGTCCATGGTTAAGTACTGTTTAATAAAGCCCGAACGATAAGCATAGATACCAATGTGCTTAAAACACAGCTCAATGTCAAAATCTGCTTTTTCTCTAAAAGCAGGAATAGATGCACGTGAAAAATACAAAGATTTACCAAATTTATCGAACACTACCTTGACACAATTCGGATCGAGGTATTGATCATGATCAATAACTCTTTCACACAAAGTAGCCATTTGCATATTGCTACTAGCAAGGTTTTTTGCTACTTGCTTAATTACACTTGCACCCAGCATGGGCTCATCACCTTGAACATTAACAATAATCTCATCATCACTAATATTTAACAGCTCTAGCACCTCAGCAATACGAGAAGTGCCTGAAATATGATGGTTGCCAGTCATGCACGTAGTGGCACCAAATTCCTTAGCAACTTTTTCAATACGCTCATCATCAGTAGCAATAATCACGCGCGATGCTCCACTGTTAATGGCGTTCTCAAAAGTATGTTGAATGAGTGATTTGCCGTGAATGTCTTGAAGTAATTTTGCGTTCAAGCGAGATGACGCATAACGTGCAGGAATAATAACGGAAAAGTCCATCACTTGGTTTTTAGCTTACGCGCCTCTTCTTCTAATAAAACTGGAATACCATCTTCAATAGGATAAGCCAAACCGCTATCCTCACAAATTAGCTCATCGCCCACTTGTTTAAGTGGTGCCTTACTTTTAGGGCAAACTAATAATTTTAATAAGTCTTCATCAATCATAATTCATTGGTTAATTGTTTTAAAAAATCATCACTTAAATCGGCTTCGACCTGTAAATACCACATCTGATCTGTTGCGAACTCTTTGCATTTTACACAATCCTTAGCAGTCATAAGAATAGGATGATTGTCTGAAAATTCCAAATCTTTTTGTGAGTAGTTGTAGTGATCAGCAAAAATATGTGGCAATACATTAACCCCAAGCTCAATCAGAGAGTCAAAAAATCGCTGTGGATGTCCAATGCCAGCAACACCATGAACAGTTTGGTCTTTAAAAAAATTCAATGGTTTCTCTTCTCCTGTGTCGACATTAACAAACGCCTTTGGCACTAGATTGGATGATATTTCACCCACATTCGAAGCGCCATTATTAATCACAAAATCCACATTTTTCAACCTAGATACTGGCTCCCTTAAAGGCCCAGCAGGTAAAAACAAACCATTGCCAAATCGACGCTTTCCATCAACCACAGAAATTTCTATATTTCTACCCATGGCATAGTGTTGCAAACCATCATCGCTAATCACCAAATCAATTTTATGACTATTAATTAAATCCTTAACGGCTTGAACTCGGTCTTTGTTTACCATTACCGCTACTTGAGTTTGAGTAGCAATCAATAGCGGCTCATCTCCTGATTCACTGGCTTTAATATTTTGATCAACCAGCAAACTACCTTGCTGATGTGAGCCACCATAACCACGAGACACAACACCAACTTGCTTGCCTTGTTGTTTAAAGTAATTTACTAGCGCAATCACAATGGGTGTTTTCCCGCTACCTCCCACAGTAATATTACCCACTACAATCACAGGTACATCAAAATGATGCGTTGTGAATAACCCTATTTGATAAAAGAATTTTCTAAAGGTTGATAAAAGATAAAAAACACCTGAAATTGGTAGCAATAAATAATTAACAAGTCCTCGGGTGTTTAAATCCATTATCTAAAACTTTCTTTCCAAAAAACCTTATTCAACGCATTCGTCCTTAGTATTGTACCTATCTTCAGAAAATCTTAACAACGCGGCAGAAGCCGTTAGCACAAGAATGGATACCACCAGAATCAATAAATTAAACTTATCATTAGTCACGAGTGACTTCATATCAATCACCATGAAACGTGTGATAGCAGTAATGGCAATAAATATCAAAAAGATCACTGGCAAGCGATGAGTTTTAAAATAAATACCCACCATGGCGCCAAGCTCTAAATAAATAAATAACAATAGAATATCCTTGAGCGATGCAAAACCAGAATCGTGTTGCATAATTATTAAATACTCATTGACTGCTGACCATACAATCGTACCGCCAACAACGAACAGACCTACCACATGAAAAACCTCAATTAATAAATCACCTAATTGATCGATTCTCTTTTTAATTGTCACATTTGACATATTTACTTCTCCCCTTCTTTTACCTTTAAAGTGCTAATTATGACAAAATATCAGCACCATGAGTGTTGAATTTAATATTTCTAACCAATATTTACGTTCTAATCGTAAAAAAGGCTTTGTTTCTTTCATTTCTGGCGTTTCAATGGTAGGGCTTATTTTGGGTGTGATGACGCTTATCACCGTATTATCGGTAATGAATGGTTTTCATAAAGAACTTAGAGACAGAGTACTGAGTGCTATTTCACATTCGACCATTACTGAATACGGAGGTACACTGGAATATTGGCAAGAAATACGAAATAAAATTAACCAACATCCTCAAGTACTTGATTCATCCCCTTACATTAAACGCTACGGTTTGTTAAGTGCTAATGGTAGGGCTCAAGGCATCAGTATCAGGGGTGTGATTCCTGAATTAGAAAAAAACACATCCATCCTGTTGGATAAAATCAAAACTGGATCTGTAAACCTTTCAGGGTCTAATATGCTTATTGGTTCTGGCTTGGCATTGCAATTGGGTATCACTATAGGTGATAAAGTTACCTTATTAACTCCTGAAATATCTTCCAGTATTATCGGCATTCAACCACGATTTAAACGCTTTAATGTGAGTGGTGTCTTTGACGCTGGTATTAATGAATACGACAATAATTTTGCTTTTGTTCATCTTAATCAAGCGCAAAAACTCTATTCCATGAAAGGTCTAGTATCTGGCATCCGTCTCAAGGTTAACGACCTGTTCCAAGCTAAAAAAATTACCAATGAAGTGATCAACAATCTTGACAAGACTCGCTATTATGGAGTTGATTGGACTAAGAAAAAAGCTAATTTTATCAAAGCACTTAATTTAGAAAAACAAATGATCGGCATCATACTGTCACTCATTATTGCTGTAGCAGCCTTTAATATTGTTTCTATGATGGTAATGGTAGTCACTGACAAAAAAGCAGACATTGCTATTTTAAGAACCATTGGCATGACGCCCAAACGTATCGTTAAAGTGTTTTTCTACCAAGGACTTACCATTGGCATAGTTGGTATCGTGATCGGAGTAATATTAGGTATCGTACTTTCACTTAACATTGAATCCGTCGTCAGTGGAGTTGAATCTATTTTAGGGTTCCAATTTTTTCCTAAAGATGTGTTCTACATTAATCGTTTCCCTTCTGAAATACATTTGACTGACGTTATTAAAGTAATTACAGGTGCGTTTGTTTTAGTTATTATTGCCTCAATCTACCCTGCCAAACGCGCAGGAAAAGTTGAGATTGCTAAGGTACTTAATCATGAGTAATATCATTGAATGCAACAATCTTAGTTATAGCTACAGTAATGGAAAACAAGAAATGCCAGTTCTACAAAATCTTAACTTAAGTGTAGATCAGGGTGAGTCCGTTGCTATTTTAGGACAATCAGGCTGTGGAAAGTCAACTCTACTTAATTTACTAGGTGGTATGGACGAACCCAGCAGTGGCACTGTATTGATTAACAATACAAATTTAGCCGAACTGAGCGAAGAAAAAACAACTCAACTCCGTGCCCAACATTTGGGCTTTGTTTATCAATTTCACCACTTATTAAAAGACTTTAGTGCGCTCGACAATGTGGCCATGCCTCTATTAATTCAAGGTGAAAATAAACAAACCTCTAAAGAAAAATCCAAGCAATTACTTGAAAGTGTTGGGCTTAAAAATAGAATCGAACATCTTCCTGCAGAACTATCAGGAGGTGAGCGCCAACGTGTTGCTATTGCACGTGCTTTAATTACCAATCCTAGTTGTTTATTGGCTGATGAGCCCAGTGGCAATTTAGACGCTAAAAATGCATTGGATATTTTAGAATTAATTACTGATCTTAACCAAACTCAACACTCATCACTGGTAATTGTAACTCACGATGAAAAAATTGCATCAAAGATGCAACGTGTACTTATTTTAGAAAATGGACAACTTAAACAATCTTAGAATTGGTTCTTACTAAGGCATTGCTTTTATCCACGTAGCACAGCTTTGGCGTGTAATCTTTAAGTTCTTTTTCATCGTAACTGGCATAAGTAGCAATAATCAATAAATCCCCTACACTGGCCTTATGTGCAGCAGCGCCGTTAACCGAAATCACGCCAGAATTGTCTTTGCCACGAATGGCGTAAGTGGTAAAACGATTGCCATTATTAATATTGTAAATTTGGATTTGTTCAAAAGAACCAATACCAGCTGCATCTAAGAGTACACCATCAATTTCACACGAACCCTCGTAATCCACTTCACTGGCTGTGGCAGTAACCCGATGTAGTTTTGCTTTTAGAAATATTCTTTGCATGATGCGTCTATTTTAAAGTAAATCAAGTTAGGGATTTTATAAGTATTTTTCGAGTATTTTTATTTTCTACAAGGCAAATATTAAAAATACAAAGGCGCGTAGTAAAGCTACGTAACTGAGTATTTTTAATATTTAACGCCGTAGAAGATGAAAGGACGAAGTAAAAATTATCCTAAAAATTGGATCATGATGCCGGCGGCAATTGCCGATCCTATCACACCAGCAACGTTTGGCCCCATCGCATGCATAAGTAAGAAGTTGTGTGGATTAGACTCTAAACCCACCTTGTTAGACACACGCGCTGCCATCGGCACAGCAGATACACCAGCAGAACCAATCAAAGGATTAATTTTTTGCTTGCTAAATACATTCATCAACTTTGCCATCAGTAACCCACAAGCCGTGCCAATGGCAAAAGCAACCATGCCCAGTAATAAAATTCCTAAAGTGTCAAGCTGTAAAAACGTATCAGCCATCAATTTTGAACCAACGGCTAAACCTAAAAATATGGTTACAATATTGATAAGTGCATTTTGAGTAGTGTCGCTCAATCGATCAACCACACCAGATTCTTTCATTAAATTACCAAAAGCAAACATACCTAATAATGGTGCTGCATCAGGTAACAATAATGCCACCAACATCAATAACATAACCGGAAAAACAATCTTCTCAACTTTTGAAACCTCTCTAAGCTGCACCATTTCTATTTTTCGCTCTTTCTCAGTAGTCAACGCTCTCATAATAGGCGGTTGAATTAAAGGCACTAACGCCATGTAAGAATACGATGCAACGGCAATTGCACCAAGCAAATCAGGTGCTAACTTTGAAGCCACGTAAATACTCGTTGGGCCATCAGCACCGCCAATAATACCAATCGCCGCCGCGTCCGTTAAGCTAAAGTCAAATATCCCAATGGCCGTTAGTCCAATAGCGCCAAGTAGCGTAGCAAAAATACCAAACTGTGCTGCAGCGCCGAGTAGCAAGGTTTTAGGATTAGCCAGCAATGGGCCAAAATCAGTGAGTGCACCCACGCCCATAAAAATAATCAATGGAAATGCACCTGATTCAATACCCACCACGTAAAACACATGCAAGATACCATTACCCTCTGCAATGCCTGCACCCGGAATGTTTGCCAAAATCGCACCAAAACCAATCGGTAATAACAATAATGGTTCAAATTTTTTAATAATGGCTAAATACAAAAGTAGCATACCCACTAATAACATCAGGCCTTGTCCCCAAGTCATTTGGTACAAACCGGTGTTAATCCAAAGTGTATTTAATTGTTCCATGTTCAGTATTATGCAAGGGTTAGTAAAGTCTGCCCTACTGTAACCGTATCGCCTTCTTTAACACTAATATCAACCACTACACCACTTTTAACGGCTCTAATCTCAGTTTCCATCTTCATCGCTTCTAAAATAACCAGTACGTCGCCTTCAGCAACTTTTTGATGCGTCTCGACCATAACCTTCCAAATATTGCCAGATAACGGTGCACCAACCGACTCACCCTCAACCGGTGTTGATTCATCAGGCACAATTTCTTTTTCAGTCGATACTGTAACTTGCGTGGTGTCGTCAGAAGACGCTTTCATTGAAGTTATGTTTCCACCAGCAGAAACTTGAACGGCATACGAGGCACCTTTAAACGAAACCGTATAAGTCCCTTCTTCACTATCAGGCTTGGCACAAGTATCGGCTAATTGTGGTGCTGGTTCAAAGAAATCTGGGTTACCTCTATTTTCTAAAAATGAAATTCCCACTTGTGGAAACAATGCATAAGTCAATAGATCGTCAATCTTATTCTTAGCCAAAGTAATATTTTTTTCAGCCACAATGATGTCAAATTCTTGTTCAAGAATGTGCATTTCCGGTGCAATGTTATCAGCCGGCCTACAAGTAATTGGGTGTGAACCTTCCAATACTTTGGCCTGTAATGCCTTATCGACTGGTGCTGGTGTTGCACCGTATTCACCTTTTAAAATACCTGCGGATTCTTTAGTAATGGTTTTATAGCGCTCTCCAGTAAGCACATTCAGCACCGATTGTGTGCCAACAATTTGTGAAGTTGGTGTTACTAATGGGATGTAACCTAAGTCTTTACGTACACGTGGGATTTCTTCCAACACTTCATCCATCTTATCCGCTGCATTTTGCTCACGTAATTGATTTTCCATGTTGGTCAACATCCCACCTGGCACTTGAGACAATAAGATTCTAGAATCCACACCTTTTAATGAACCTTCAAACTGGGTGTATTTACAACGTATCGGTCTAAAGTAAGTATCAATCTCTTCAAGCTTCCTTAAGTCTAAACCCGTCTTCCGATCACCGTGCTCTAAAATAGAAACCACAGAGTTAGTCGCTGAATGACCGTAAGTCATGCTCATAGAGCCAATCGCCGTATCCACCCGATCGACACCCGCCTCAACTGCTTTAATAATACATGCCGTTGAAAGTCCTGTGGTTGCATGAGCGTGCAATTGAATCGGGATATCAATGGTTTCTTTTAATTGCTTAATTAAATCATAAGCCACGTAAGGTTGTAACAAACCAGCCATGTCTTTAATACAAAGCGAATGCGCACCCATGTCTTCAATCTCTTTAGCCATGTCAATCCACATCTCAGTCGTGTGTACCGGGCTCACTGTGTAAGAAATTGTACCTTGGGCATGCTGACCTAATTTAATGGTTTGATCGGTCGCCGTCTTAAGATTGCGTATATCATTCATCGCATCAAAGATACGAAAAACACTCACGCCATTTTCAACACATTGATCAACAAACTTTCGCACCACGTCATCACTGTAATGACGATAACCCAATAAATTTTGCCCTCTAAGTAGCATTTGCTGAGGCGTTTTGGGCATGACTTTTTTAATCTCTCGGATTCTATCCCAAGGATCCTCGCCAAGATAACGAATACACGAATCAAAAGTAGCTCCACCCCAAGATTCCATCGACCAATACCCGATTTTATCTAACTTATCGGCAATCGGTAACATGTCATCAATGCGCATACGAGTTGCAAATAATGACTGGTGCGCATCTCTAAAAACCAACTCGGTAATTTCAACTTTCTTACCCTTAGCGTTGTTGGATTTGGTGGTAATATTTCTTAAGAACTTTAACATTTTGTTTACGCCCCTCTGTGCAACTTAATGGCCTGCTCAATCACAAATTTAGTCTCTTCGTCTAACTCGTCTTTTAAGCTTAAATTGTCGTCATGATGAGTATCATCATCCTGCACTTGTTTGCTCATTTTTTGAATAATGATGGACATCAACTTAGTGATAAACACCAACAAAGTCAAAAACAAAAACACAAAACCCATGCCAAACATGGTTAGGTTGATTGCTTCTGCTATAAGATCAGGTTGTTCCATATTTATTCATTTTATGCTAATTTGGTACCGATGGACGGAATCGAACCGTCACTCCCGAAGGAACCGGATTTTGAATCCGGCGCGTCTACCAATTCCACCACATCGGCTTATTTATGTCTAAAGGTAATTCTTCCTTTGGTTAAATCATAAGGCGTCATTTCTACCGTTACTTTATCGCCCGGCAAGATACGAATATAGTGTTTACGAATTTTGCCAGAGATATGCGCTAACACACTGTGCCCATTTTCTAACTCAACAGTAAAAGTGGTGTTGGGTAGCTTCTCTTTAACCACACCTTCTAATTCAATATAATCGCTTTTTGACATTCTATATCTTTATCTCAACTAAGTAAATTGGACAATTTTACCCGATTGTAATACGTTTAACACAAAAATGGAAAACCTATGTACTCTTGCTAATCAGTTATAATTGTGTCATTTTTTGCAAACAAATCTAATTAATTAATGAAAATAAGCTTTGAATTTTTCCCGCCAAGAACCGAACAAGGCAAGCAAGCTTTAACGCAAGTTCGAAAAGAATTAAGCACAATTAGTCCTGAATATTTTTCAGTAACTTTTGGTGCTGGTGGCAGCACCCAAGATGCCACACTAGAAACCGTATTAGACATTCAACAAAACGATGGTGTTCCAGCAGCACCTCACCTCTCTTGCATTGGTTCTGAAAAAAATAAAATCATCGAACTGCTTGATCAATACAAAGTCGCGGGGATCAATCGTATTGTTACCTTACGTGGCGACATCCCTTCAGGTGTGCGTGACATTGGTGATTTTCATTACGCCAATGAATTGGTAGAATTCATTAAAACCCAATACAACGATTATTTTCACATTGAAGTGGCCGCTTATCCAGAAATGCATCCTCAAGCAAAAAACATTGACACCGATTTAAAACATTTTATTGCCAAGGTTAAAGCCGGTGCAAATGGCGCAATCACTCAATATTTTTACAATGCCGATGCCTATTTTAGATTTAAAGACGAAGTTGAAAAAGCAGGCGTTGATGTTCCCATCACACCGGGCATTATGCCGATTACTAATTACACGCAACTACTTAGATTCTCAACCATGTGTGGCGCTGAAATTCCTAAATGGATTTTAGAAAGGCTTAAACTTTATGAAAACGATTTAGATTCACTCGCTGAATTTGGTACAGAAGTAGTGTCCGCTCTGTGTCAAACGCTTAAAAATCAAGGGGTGGATAGTTTTCACTTCTATTCAATGAATCGAGCACAACCATCGTTAAACATTGCTAAAAACCTAAAATAGGTGTATTCAGTGTGCTTGGTTTTTAACCCAGCCTTGCAGTTTGTGTAGTGCTTCTTTGTCCTGAGCATGGCAACATTTTTCTAAAACCTCCAGACGCTCACCCAACTCTTCAAACACCATTTCATAATGTTGGTTTTTAATCTCTTCTTTGTAGATTTTTGTTTTTAGTGAAGCAACAATACTCATTAAAGATTTTTCATTTTCAGACTGAGCAAAAGCCACGGAATTGGATTTAAACATCGCATCGTCTTTAATTTGTTGCATTTTTTTGAGTCGATCGTCTTGTTCAGAATTTAGACTAGCGTTGGGATAGGCTAACCTTAGACTATCAACAGTAACGTAACCCTCATGAGTTTGTAATTTTCCACTGTTGATTTGCGCTTGAATATCAATACGACTAATGCCTAACATGCGCGCTGCTTTAGAAACACTCAGCTTAATCATTTTACCTTCCCCTAAAAAAATAAAATATACTTGACAAAATAACTGTGTTTTATGTATTTGTCAAGTATTTATGCATTTTTATTCAATTAATCTTATTGCTTGCATCAACCCATCATCACTAGTTTGTGGCGCAACCTTCACTCGATTAAAGCCAATCGATTCAGCGTAAGTTTTAATTCTGTCACTAAGCACCACTAGAAGATATTGCTTAATTCGTTGAACTACATCAATGTTTATTTGTTCGATCATTGCCATCATGGTCGATAGATTTTCAACGCTGGTAATGGTAATCACACCATCATTATTACTCAAAAATTGAGTTAACGACTCTTGATGCAAAGAATCTATCCGACATTGAGTACGCTCATAAACTTCAATGTATTCCACCACATTATCTTTGCCCAAGCCTTCTTTCAAGGTTTCTCTGCCACCCTTTCCTCTAAAAATTAAAATGTCTTTATTGGATAATTTTTTCACCTCATTCATTGCTAATAAAGATTCACTGGAAGATTTTTCTTGTGGAAAAGCATCAACCTTAAAACCATGGTCGCTCAATTTTTTTGCGGTGGCAGCACCCACTGCAAAAATCTGATCGTGATGATGGTCTAACGAACTCAATGCTTCCAAACCGTAATCAACCGCATTGGCACTAATGAAAATAACAGCATCATAATGCACCTTTAAAGGTGCACCCTTCAACGCTTCAATTTTCAAAGTAGGAAATAGAATTGGTTGATGGCCACTGTTGTTAATCAAGGCCTTCAGTGGCTCAACTTGATTTAACGGTCGGGTTAATAGAATGTTCAATACCCTAACAACTCAGCAATGATACGAACCTTATTTAGCACTTCACTCTCAGCAAATTTGCAAATTAATACCGTTCTAGTGTTGATACTAGCGGCATCTTCCAAATAAGTTCTGATTTGTTTTTCGTTCCAGACCTCGGACGTATAAAAAACCGGCAATTCATTAAAATACAAATTTTGACCAACGGCTGATTTGTGTTTTAAATCTAATTTAAGCACTTTGTTTGACTGAAAACAAACCCGATAACCATCCAAAAGGTTCATTGTCTCATCCGATGGAGTCTGCTCAATTTCACAAAATAATGTAAATTCCTGCTTGTAATCACTCACATTAGACAATAACGAAGTTAACTGTTTAATATCCGTTAATTGCGCCTTCTCAACAAATAAAACCAACTCAAACTCTTCTTCAGTGTCTTCTATCTCTTCAAAAATTTGATCCAGATCTTCATCAGTGTCAATCGGCAAAGATAACGCCTTAAACAAAGTTGAGTAATAATCAAAGCGCCACTCGTTAGGCAAATCATCGGGATAAAAATCATCCTGAAGATCCAAACCACTGCGACCAATTAAAAACTCTGTTTCACTCATCTGAAATGATATACCTTTATAATAACCAAAAAAAATAACAAAAAATCAATATGCCCGATATTCTACTACCAATTATCGCCCTATTATCAGGTTTCGCACTTTTAATTTGGAGTGCCGACAAATTTACCGAAAACGGTGCGAAAATTGCCAATATT
This sequence comes from Gammaproteobacteria bacterium, assembly GCA_029941485.1. GTDB lineage: Bacteria > Pseudomonadota > Gammaproteobacteria > PS1 > Pseudothioglobaceae > SUP05. The sequence continues at coordinate 12,394 of JAPYOZ010000021.1, forward strand.
TTTAAAGTATCTCCCTTAATTATAGGGCTCATTATCTTTGGATTTGGCACCTCTGCGCCTGAGATGTTAGTATCCGGTTTAGCCGCTATGGATGGCAACACCGGCTTAAGTATTGGCAATGCAATTGGATCCAATATTTTTAACATTGCTTTAGTATTAGGTGTTAGCGCTATTATTGCACCAATTGAAGTTCGAGGGAGTATTCTCAAAAAAGAATGGATATTTTTAATGATTGCCACGCTTTGTGCAGGATTATTATTAGTCGATCAACGCCTTGACTTTACTGATGGTTTAATTTTACTTACTCTGCTGATCTTGTTTCTTGGTTACACTCTTAAAGAGGCAAAAAATAAAAAGAATCATGAATTTGATGGTCTTGAGCAAACAATAGACAAAAGTCAAACCAACAAAACTTGGATTATGCTGCTCATTGGGCTTGTGGTATTAATATCAAGCGCCAAGCTGGTCGTTTGGGGTGGTGTAGAGGTGGCACAGTTTTTTGGGGTTTCTGATTTAATAATAGGATTAACCGTAGTTGCGCTAGGCACCAGTTTGCCTGAATTAGCCGTTTCAATTAGTAGTGTTCTCAAAAAACAATTTGAAATGGTAGTGGGTAATGTTATCGGATCTAACCTATTTAACACCATTGCTGTACTCGCCATTCCAGGCCTCATTCACCCTTCCGATGTACCAACTGAAGTAATGAGTAGAGACTATCCAATTATGTTGCTACTCACTGTACTGTTATTTGTCGTTTCGTATAAATTTGGCAAAAAACACATTATCAATCGCTTTGAAGGTTTAGCACTAATTAGCGTGTTCAGCTTTTACATGTGGCAATTATTTTGAACACACGGCTCAACTCAGAAAATGAGACAATATCTTTTTCAAAACGATTAGCTAAATGCTCAAAACCCATTCAAGACTCGATTGTCATCCACCTAAAAGGTGATCTAGGCGCAGGTAAAACAACACTTGCTAGAGGGTTTATCCAATATTTTGGCTTTGAAAAAGTCAAAAGCCCTACTTACTCCTTAGTAGAAAGCTATCAAAATGAATCAATCAATATTCACCATTTTGATTGCTACCGCCTGTCCGACCCTGAAGAACTCGACTACATTGGCATACGTGATTATCTTAATGCTGGTCACATTCAACTCATTGAATGGGCAGAGATTGGAAAAGGGTTTATCGCTAAAGCCGATTTAACCATTGGACTGGAAGGCTTTGATGAGCAAAGAAACCTATCAATCGTCGCTCACACCCAAATAGGTGAGCAATTACTACAATGCGTCAGTTCTTAATCGTTCTTCTTAGTTATTTATGTTTAGGTAGCTCTTATGCTGACAACCGAACTACTTTGTATGATTTTCGATTTTGGACATCGCCAGAACGCACCAGAATTGTAATCGATGTAGAAAAAGGAGTTAGATTTTCAATCAAGAAAGACAAAAAGAAAGTAACGCTAAGCGTTAAAAATGCAAAACTACTCAGCAGCACTTACGATAAATTATTCTTTAAAGATCAGCGCATTAAAAAAACTAACATTAGGCGCGACAAAAATACGTTGTTATTTTTATTTAAAACCTTAGGCGACTACACGGTTAAAAGTTACACCTTAAAACCCAACAAAAAATACAAACACCACCGATTGGTAGTTGATTTATACGACAAAAAATCCAAAGCCGTTAAAAAGAAAACCACCAAACAAAAGATTAAAAAGCCATTGAGTGCTAAATCTAACAAAAAAATTATTCTAATCGATCCTGGGCATGGTGGTGAAGACCCTGGAGCCATTGGTTACAAGCATTCAAGAGAAAAATACATCACCTTGAAAATTGCTAAAAAATTAGCCAAAAAAATCAATCAAACCAAAGGCATGAAAGCCATCCTTACTAGGCGAGGTGACTACTACGTAGGCCTCACCAAACGTATCAGAATCGCACAAGCTAACAATGCCTCGTTATTTATCTCTATTCATGCCGATGCTGTTGAGCGCAGAAGTGCTAAAGGCGCATCCGTTTACACACTATCAGAACGAGGTGGCTCTACTCAGTTTGCACGCCGTTTAGAGCGCTCACAAAACACCGTCAATCAGTTTGGCGGTATTGAAAATCTAGTGGATAAGGATAAATACCTTAATAAAATTTTATGGGATTTTTCCAGAAAAGACCGTGATATCCAAAGTCAGAAACTTGGGTTTAAAATCCTAAAACAAATGAGTAGAATTGGTTATCTGTATAAAAAAACACCGCAAAAAGCCGGCTTTGTTGTGCTCAAAACCCCGGCCATTCCATCAGTCTTAGTAGAAACCGCCTTTATTTCTAATCCCAATGAAGAAAGCCGATTAAACAACCCTAGAGAACAAGACAAAATTGCCAATGCTATCTACAAAGGCATTCTCAACTACTACAAATAACCCATTTACATTATTTCCAAAATTTTTAGATTTTGAAACAGGCAAGGCCTATTTCATATTGATTTGAGCCATATTTAACGATTAAATATCGATTTTTGCTTGGTTTTAGGGGTGATTGCAAGTGTTTAAACAGTTATTCGCATTATTTCTGAATTTTTTCGAACTATATAAATTGTTTGTTTATTTTTTTATTTATTTTAAAAACTGACCTTACTAAGATTTACTCGGTGCCTCGCCTTCTTCAGGTGGCTCATAGTTAGGGTCGTTTGGATTCATAAAGATAAAGCCATAGCCATTTTCAGTATCGATCTCATCAAAATCAACTACCATACCTTCAAGCAACGCTTTTTGTTCATAAGCAAGTATGTACTCAACGCCATTTGATTCTAAATGAATATCGCTATCATGGCGTTCATCAAAGCCCATTAAATATTGAAAACCTTCGTCAGTTTGATCCACCGCAAAGCGGATAAGCAAACCTTGAGAGTCGGGATCGTGCGTGGAAAGGTTAATTTCTTCAGCGGCGCGTTTGGTAATGGTAATCATATTTTTTTACTTTATGTCTTTAATAAAATTAACGAATTGCTCAACCCAACGATTACCCCCAACGCTTCTTAAATGCGTATAGGTGGCAAGTAAGTTGTGGATTAAAATTCCATCGTGCTTATTATCCACACCCACTCCGCGTAAAACCTGATAAGCATAGCGTGTATTAGGGGCGATATTCTCTAACTTGGAGTAATGAAATTCATGAGCGTAAATATGCTCTGATACGTCCTTCCAAAGATGTTCGTTAGTTGGTGCTAATTGCACATACCCTCTGCCAATTGGCTTAGACGTCATTTGTGTGTCAGCATCAATCACACCAACCATGTCATACGATTGCCCTTGGTAAGTAATTTTATTACTTAAATACATGAGTCCACCGCATTCTGCATAAGTAGGCAAGCCCGCTTGGATTTTAGTTTTAATATCGGTTAATAAAGACTGGTTGGCTGACAAAGCCTCTAATTGCATTTCCGGAAAACCGCCGCCAATAAACAAGGCGTCTGCCTTAGGCAGTTGAGCGTCTGTCAATGTATCAAAATACACCAAATCAACGCCTAATGATTCGAACGCATTAAGGTCATCTTGGTAATAAAAACCAAAAGCACTATCCTTGGCCACTGCCACTGTGATTGATGATGTTGTATTGTTAATAACGGGTGTTGATGATTCGATGGTTTTTTGATTAATACCAATCAGTCGATCTAAATCAACTTGGTCAGCAATGTGCTTAGCCGCTGTATCAATAAATTTTTGTGATTCAGGGGTTTCATTGGCTGGCATTAAGCCTAAATGACGTTCATCAATAATGAGTTCTGTCGATCGTCTAATAG
>JAPYOZ010000022.1:0-13854 GCA_029941485.1 Gammaproteobacteria bacterium
AATTGTGAAAATCGTTCAACTAGTATAAAATACCCACTCCCTTGCTTGATCACATAGTGTGGCAAGCTATTTTAATAACCATAAGGAGAAGTAACTCATGAGACACTATGAGATCGCACTCATTGTGCACCCTGACCAATCTAAATCTGGACAGGTAACTGCAATGATGGACAAATACAAAGAAATGATTACCGCTGATGGCGGTAGTATTCACCGTGAAGAAGACTGGGGTCGTAAACACCTAGCTTATCCAATTAACAAAATTTATAAAGCACATTACTTAATGATGAACATTGAATGTGGTCAAGAAACACTTGACAAGCTAAATTATAATTTCCGTTTTAACGATGCCGTTTTAAGAAATTTAATTATTTCTAAAAAAGAAGCGATCACTGAGCCTTCAATTATGATGACGGCTAAAGACGAAGACAAAAAACCGGTTAGAAGATAGGAGATTATTATGGCTAAAAAAATACAAAAGAGAAAACGCAGACCTTTAATTAAAATTAATACTTTTTGTCGTTTTACGGCAGCAGGCGTTAAAGAAATTGATTACAAAGACGTGGATGTTTTATTAAAGAACATTGACGAAGGCGGCAAAATCACCCCATCAAGAATGACCGGTACAAGTGCTAAATTTCAGCGTCAATTAACCACTGCAATCAAAAGAGCTAGATTCTTGGCGTTGATTCCTTACACTGACAAGCACAAAAAATAGGAGTTAATCATGCAAGTAATTTTATTAGAAAAAATTGGTAAATTAGGCAACTTGGGCGATTTAGCAAACGTTAAATCTGGCTACGCTCGTAACTTCCTAATCCCACAAGGTAAAGCAAAACCGGCAACTAAAACTAACATGGCTGAGTTTGAAACCATCAAAGCAGATCTACAAGCGAAAGAAACCAAAGCACTTAAAGACGCTCAAGCTAAAGAAGCGGCGATAACGGGTGCTGTTTGCACAATTAAAGCCAATGCTGGCGACGAAGGAAAACTGTTTGGCTCCATCGGCCCGGCTGATATTGTCGAGAGTTTAGCAAATAGTGGTCATGAGGTTGAAAAACGCGACATTAATATACCTGAGTCGATTCGTTATGTTGGTGAATACGAGGTAAGTGTTACTCTATACACTGATATCATCGTTAACATCAAGGTCGTTGTCGAAGCTTTGGAAGAAGAGAGTTAATTTTCCAAAACTAACCTTCAAAAATTGCGTTAAAATTAAAACCCTCGTCGAGGGTTTTTTTATTTTTTAAGGCAACAAAATGGACATCAAAAACGCTAAAGTACCACCAAATTCACTCGAATCAGAGCAATCAGTTTTAGGTGCGTTGTTATTACATAACGATGCTTGGGATAGTGTGGCAGATATTCTTACAACAGGCGACTTCTACAATGCCTCTCATCGACTGATTTATGATGCCATTGTTACTTTGTTAAGGCATGATGAACCAGCGGACATGCTCACCGTTACTGAGCAACTTAAAAAAACAGGAAATGAAGAAAATATTGGTGGGTTTGAATACATAGCAGGCATTGCTGAGAGTACTCCTAATACTTCAAATATTGAGGCCTATGCTAAGCACGTACGCGAGCTGTCTGTTTATCGCCAACTCATCAAAGTTAGTAACGAAATTGCTGATACTGCATACAATCCGAAAAAGATTAAAGTTCAAGAATTAATCGACCTTTCTGAGAAGAAAATATTTGAAATCGCTGAACAAGTTAATCGCGGGAAAAAAGACATTGTTAACCTTAAAGACATGAGTAAGGATCTGAGTAATTTATTACACAAGTGGGAGAATAACACTGGAGTAACAGGTTTATCAACTGGATTTACAAAATTAGATGAGTTGACTTCTGGATTGCAAAATGGTGATTTAATCATCATCGCTGGTCGCCCAAGTATGGGTAAAACTGCTCTTGCAATGAACATTGTTAGCAACGTCGCTATAGAACAAAGAAAACCTGTGGTGGTCTTTTCTCTAGAAATGCCTACTGAACAATTAGCTTTACGCATGGCTTCGTCATTTGGAGAAGTAAGTATGAAAAAAATGCGTGATGGTAAATTAACCGATACCGACTGGGCTGGATTTACACACGCACTAACGGCTTTTGATAACAGCAATATCTTAATTGACGAAACACCATCAATTACCCCGACTGAAATTAGAGCAAAATGTCGTCGGCTTAAAAGACAATATCCTGATCTTTCATTGATTATGGTGGATTATTTACAACTAATGACCGTGCATGGAAAAGCAGAGAACAGAGTACAAGAAATTAGTGAAATTTCTCGTTCATTAAAAGCATTGGCAAAAGAAATTAATGTTCCTGTAATTGCCTTATCTCAGCTTAACCGTGGTGTTGAATCACGACCATTGAAAAACAAAGGTCGTATGCCTCACATGGCTGATTTACGTGAATCAGGCTCTATTGAGCAAGATGCAGATATCATTGGATTTATTTATCGAGATGAGAAATATCATGACATAGACAAAGGTGGTAATTATTTCAATGCTGACGAAGTTGGTAAAGCTGATTTTGATATTGTTAAACATAGAAATGGTGCTACAAAAAATATTAGACTTGCTTTTGTTGGTGAATATACTAAATTTAAAAATTTAGCCAATGAAGATCAACTTAATGGAGTATCTGACGAAGACATGCACGTAGCTGATATACATAATCTTGGTAATTTTGAAAAACAACCGTTTTAAATGCAAGCCGTTGCATCAATTTCACAGTCGGCATTAACTCATAATTTATCCACCGTTAAGCAGTTTTGCGCTAAAGCTAAAGTTGTATCAATGGTCAAAGCGGATGCTTATGGGCATCGTGTCGAATTAGTCGATCCTATTATTAATGAATCTGACTTATTGGCTGTTAGCGAACTTAGTGAGGCACAAAAACTACGAAAAAAAAGCAACAAACCTATTTTATTATTGTCAGGGGTTTATTCACAAGAAGAATTACAAAATGCCATTGAATTAAATTGCCATATTGTGGTGCATGAACAAGAACAAATTGAACTGATTGCTAATGTCAACAAGGCGGTCAATGTATGGATAAAAATTGACACTGGCATGCATCGATTAGGCTTATTGGCTGATGAATATCACGAATGCATTAAAATATTTAAAAACAATTCTCTCATTAATATTGAGTGTGTCATGAGTCACTTTGCCTGTGCCGATGAAGTAAATAACCCGATGAATACAACTCAACTGAACGAGTTTAATCAACTGACTGATGGTAATGTTAAGCGCTCTATGGCAAACTCTGCTGCAATTCTTTCTAACAAAAATTCATTGTTTGACTTTGTGCGCCCCGGTATTATGCTTTATGGTATCTCTGCGTTTGGTGAGGATGATGCCAATCTAAAACCAGTAATGCAATTGTCATCGCCTATTTTATCAATCAAAACCATTCAAGTAGGAGAGTCGGTGGGTTATGGCGCCACTTGGACAGCCGATAAAAAAACCACCATCGCAATCATTGGCATTGGTTACGGAGATGGCTACCCTCGTCATGCAAAAAATGGTACTCCAGTGTGTATTAATGATGTGCTTTGCCCACTAATAGGGCGAGTCTCAATGGATTTAATCTGCACCGACATTAGTGGTATTACTGCTAAAGTAGGTGATATTGCCATTCTGTGGGGCAATGAAAAACTCAGTGTGGAAACCGTTGCAACTTGGAGTGATACCATTGGTTACGAATTAGTAACTGGACTTAGCTCTCGAGTAATTTTCAACAAAGTATTGTGAATACTTTGATTCAAATTAGCGATTGTCACATTGACGACAATCCAAAATCCATGGGCGTGGACACACATTCTAATTTAAAAAAAGTCATTAATAAAATTAATACTTTGGATTTTGAAAAGTTGCTCATTAGTGGCGATTTGGCGCACAATGGCACGCTTAATTCTTATCAACTGCTTAAAGAAATTCTAATGCCACTGCAAGATAATCTAATTATTATGCCTGGCAATCATGACAATGCCAAAAACCTTAATCTTCTATTTTCTCAAAATTTAATCTCTAATTTTTCCTTAGGCAATTGGGAAATTATTACCACCAATTCAGTACAGCAATCAAAAACCAGTGGGTACTTAACCAAGAATGCGCTTTCAACGTTAGACGCATCTTTAAAAAACACAGAAGCAAAATACAATATTGTTGTCCTTCATCATCCTCCTGTGCCTATGCAGAGCAATTGGGACGATGCTTTATCGTTAAAAAATTGCGACGAATTCTTTTCTGTGATTGATAAATACCCTAAAATAAAGGCAATTTTGTGGGGTCATGCCCATCAAGAAAAAGAATTTAAACGTGGGAAAATAAGGCTTATTTCATGCCCATCAACAGCTTTACAATTTGACAGTGAAAAAAGAATTGGATTTAACCGCTACACACTCTATGATAATGGTAATTTAAAATACGACACACAATGGCTAGAATAACGGAACAAGATTTTCTTAAGTCTTTATACAACCAGCAAAAACCCAAAAGTTACGCTCAGGTTTCAGGTTTATTTGAGATGAATTTTCAAAAAATATCTAAGCTCATTCCTTTGTTATCTATCCTATCGCACCACAGTGTTGCCAAGCAAGAAGGCGAAAATGATCTTCATCTTTTTGTTGAAGAAAAATCACCCTACACTGGCATTTACACACTCACTCATCAATTAAACTCTGCTGCTGGGTTAGTTAATAGACCCGATATTCGATTCAAAGTGTATTTTGATGCTCAATTGCTTGAAGTGATCTCTGTTTGCAATGAAACCACACTAAATACCAATCATCCTTTCTTGGCACAATGCTCTGATATGGATATACAATGGGAGTTAAATACTTTTATTGAAAGATGGCTGGATTATTGTTTAGTTAAATACAACACCCTAGAATGGCAAATAGCAAAGTAAAAGAAAAATTAGTAGTAGCGATTTCATCTCGTGCACTGTTTAACCTTGATGAATCTCACCAAATATACAAAGAATACGGTGTGGAAGCCTATGCTAAACACCAAGAGGAAAATGAAGATGTGATTCTTGAGCCGGGTGTAGGCTTCTCACTGGTTAAAAAATTATTAACCCTTAACAGTAAAAAGACTCCAATTGATGTGATTTTGTTATCACGCAATAGTGCTGATACTGGTTTAAGAATTTTTAACTCCATTGAATATTATGGTCTTAATATTTCTAGAGCAGCATTTACTCGCGGTGAAAGCACGCATTCACTTGTTGGTGCATTTAAAGCAGATCTTTTCTTATCAAGCAATTATCAAGACGTGCAAAAAGCGCTGGAGTCTGGCTATGCTGCCGCATCCATTGTTGGATCAAATTCAAAAGATGCGCATGAAACACAACTACGCATTGCTTTTGATGGAGACGCGGTTATTTTCTCTGACGAGGCAGAAAGAGTTTTTCAAGAAAAAGGTTTAGAGGCTTTTGAACAAAGCGAGAAAAAATCAGCTGAAGTTGAACTCAAAGCCGGTCCTTTCAAATGTTTTTTAAAATCATTGCACAAAATCCAATCCACCTTTCCTGTGGAAAATAACCCAATCAGAACAGCATTAGTAACGGCACGATCTGCTCCTTCGCACAAGCGCGTGATCCATACCATGCGCGAATGGGGGATTCGTATTGATGAGTCTTTTTTCTTAGGCGGACTCGACAAAGGTATTTTTTTAAAAGAATTTGGTGCGGATATTTTCTTTGATGATCAGCACAAACATTGCCAATCCGCTTCTCAATACGTACCAACTGGGCATGTTCCTAGTGGAATATCAAACGAATGACTTTTAATACAAAGGCTTTTCTTAACAGTTCATTTTCCACCGCTAAAATCATTCTTATAACGGTTATTCCTTATTTCTTATTAGCAGAGCTGTTGTTATATTTTGAGCTAATGCCTATGATTTCTCAGGTATTTGAGCCTTTTACTACTCTACTGAATTTACCACCAGAAGCTGCACTGGCGCTAGCATCTGGAGTTTTTCTCAATCTGTATGCGGCCATTGCCTTTGCCGCGCCATTAGGGCTAAGTGTGTATGATTGGACGGTACTAGGCCTATTCCTTGGAGTGTTGCACTCTATTCCAGTTGAATCGGCAATTATGAAAAAACTAGGCATTGATTGGATAAAGTCAATCAGTTTTAGACTGGTGATGGCATTTGTGGTACTAACACCACTGTTGATTATTCCAACTGAATTATTGTTCGACAATCCAAACACGGTTACTACTGCTTTATATCAAACAAGCTCAGTAGTTTATGAAAATTTCATTGATTTTATATTGCAAAAATTTTATGAATCAGTCTTACTGTCAATAGAAATTATCATCTTAGTGAGTCTGGTTATTTTTGTCGTAACCATCATTAAAGGCTTTGAATTTTTACAAAAATTTGATCACCATTTAAGTGCTGTTATGGCTCTAATAACAGGTGTATTAATTGGCATTACTTATGGCGCTGGTGTGCTTTTAAAAGAAGCACAGTATATGAGCAAAAAACAAATTATATCCGTGTGCTATTTTTTAATGGTGGCGCACGCGATTATTGAAGACACACTGTTATTTGTATTTTTTGGTGCTGATATTTTTCTATTAATCGGTATTCGTCTATTTTTTGCCACTTTGGTATTTTTCCTTATTTCTGTCTATTACAAAATAGACCAACTTTAATTCAGAATAAAGCCTATGCATTGTTGGTAAAATAACTGGAATTCAAAAATCTATATTTACAAATGTCTAGCAAAATTCAAGCCATCCGCGGAATGAACGATCTACTGCCAAAAGATTCAAACCTTTGGTTGTCAGTTGAACGTATTATTTCTGATTTGTTCATCTCTTATGGTTTTAAAAACATTCGCACTCCTGTTGTAGAAAAAACAGACACTTTTTGTCGTGCCATTGGTGAAGCCACCGACATTGTTGAAAAAGAAATGTACTCATGGAAAGAGTCCAGTGGTGAAGCGCTGAGTCTAAGACCCGAAGGAACTGCCGGCTGTGTGCGTGCAATGATTGAGCATAATCTACCCAGAGAAGGAATTCAAAAAGTATTTTATCAAGGAGCTATGTTTAGGCATGAACGTCCGCAAAAAGGTCGTTATCGTCAATTCCACCAAGTGGGTGTTGAAATATTTGGTGCTGATAATGCCAAGATAGATGCAGAACTCATGGCAATGACTCATGTACTTTGGGAATCTTTAGGGTTAAAAAATCTTACTTTAGAGATTAATACATTGGGCTCATCAGAGGCCAGAGCCAATTACAAATCAGTGCTGGTAAATTATTTTACTCAGTATAAAAACCAGCTTGATGAAGACAGTCAAAGGCGCTTAAAAACCAACCCTCTACGCATATTAGACAGCAAAAATAAAGACATGCAAGATCTAATTAATAAAGCACCAAAATTAATGGACTCTTTGGATAGCGAATCTATCCAACACTTTGATGAGTTTAAAAACTATTTAGAATATTTAAATATTCCTTATCGGATTAACACTCGTTTGGTGAGAGGACTGGATTATTACAACCGCACTGTGTTCGAATGGACCACAACAGATTTGGGTGCACAAGGCACAATTTGCGCTGGTGGACGCTACGATGGATTGGTTGAAAAAATGGGTGGAAAACCGACTCCTGCCGTAGGTTTTGCAATTGGTTTAGAGCGTCTAATGCTCCTACTAGAAGAGCAAAATATCTGCATATCTAACCCATCTTTATCCATTTATTTGATGGCTTTAGGAGATCAAGCACAACTTAAATCTATACAAATTGCTCACGACTTACGCTCATCATTACCCGGTGCAATACTTTATAATGACATCACATTAGGTAGCTTCAAAAGCCAATTTAAAAAAGCCGATAAAGCCAATGCCGATTATGCATTGATTTTAGGCGAAGAAGAGCTAAGTAATAATCAAGTCAGTATCAAACCATTAAAAGGCCAAGGCTCACAGAAAACAATGAGTTTAGACGAAGCTATTAATTATTTTAAGGACAACGCAAACGCATGAAAAATTTTATCGAAGTAAACAGAACCGAAGACGAACAGGTTGAACAAATCAAAAAATGGTGGAAAGAAAATGGCATGCAAATTGTTGCTGGAGTAGGCCTTGGTTTGGCCGCAATTTGGGTCTGGGACGCCTATAAAGATTACCAGTATTCTCAATCAATCCAAGCTCGAACTCATTATCTATCCTTAGTCTCAAACCCTAACAATACTTCAGCTTTTGATGAATTAAAAAATAACTATACAAATAGCGGCTACGTGGATCAGTCGTCTTTAGTGATGGCTAAATACGCTGTTGATCGCAAAGAATATCATAAAGCACTTGACTATTTACAACCTTTATTTAATTCTGAAAATGAATTCATTGCCCACAGTGCAAAACTTAGAGGCGCTGCAATTTACCTTGAAATGAATAACTACGATCAGGCCTTATTGACACTAGAAACAACCGCTAACAACACTTTCAGTGGTTTATACAGTCACACTAAAGGTGATGTCTACCTAGCTCAAAACAACATTGAATCGGCTAAAAAACACTATCGACTGGCTCTTAGTCAACTGTCAAATGATTCAGAATTAAAAAGTTTAATTCAAATTAAATTAAACGACCTTAACTAACCTTTTTCTACATCATGGGCTTACCCGTCATCTCATTAGTTGGACGACCTAATGTAGGAAAGTCCACCTTATTTAATCGCTTAAGTAACTCTCGTCAAGCCTTAGTCTCTGACTTTGAAGGCTTAACTCGTGATCGTCAATACGCTGAAATCTTACTGGATGATGACAGTGAAACCTTTGTTACTATTATTGATACGGGCGGCCTAACAGGTGATGATAATATTGTTGACAGTGGTATTCAAGGCCAAGTACTCAATGCCTTAGAGGAATCTGATGTAATTTACTTTATTGTTAGCGCTAGAGATGGTGTTATTGGATTAGACTTAGAAATAGCCTCACAACTAAGGCGCCTGAAAAAAGACATTATTCTGGTTTGTAATAAAGCAGAAGGCCTGGATGAGACTCTGGCTGCTGAATTTTATGAAATTGGGCTAGGCGAACCAAGGCTGATTTCTGCAGAACACAGCCAAGGAATTGGAGATTTAATCGATCATACCCTGCCCTTATTACCTCAAGCAACTATTGAGGAAGAAGCCGAAGTTGAAGGTATTGCTGTTGCTGTTTTAGGCAGACCTAATGTCGGTAAATCAACGCTAATTAATCGTATTCTTGGAGAAGAACGTGTCTTAGCCATTGATATGCCTGGTACAACGCGTGATAGCATCTACATTCCATTTGAGCGCGAAGGACAAAAATACACACTGATTGACACTGCTGGCATCCGTCGTAAACGTTCTACCCACGAAAAAATTGAAATTTTCTCAATCATCAAGGCTATTGATGCACTTGATCGATCACACGTTGTGATTTTAGTATTGGATGCTCGTGAAGGTGTAACCGAACAAGATGCCACCCTTCTCGGTATGATTGCCGATAAAGGTCGGGCACTGTTAATTGTGCTTAACAAATGGGACGGTCTTGATAGTTATCAAAAATCTGAAGTTAAACGCAAGCTTGATGTTAAATTATCGTTTGTGAATTATGCTAGTGTGCATTATATTTCAGCATTACACGGATCAGGCGTTGGTAAACTTTTTGCACCAATCATTAAATCTTACGCTAACGCCAGCACTCAACATTCCACTTCAACCTTAAATAAGATTTTAGAAAGTGCCAATGCGGGCCATCAGCCACCACCGGTAAAAGGCAGACGTCTTAAAATTAAATACGTAAATCAAACAGATGTGTTCCCACCGACACTTACCTTTCATGGCAACCACCTTCAAAACGTACCCAATGCTTATGATCGCTATTTAAAGAATTTCTTTATCAATGCGCTTAAGTTAACTAATACTCCGCTTAGAATAGAATACAAGAGTGGAGAAAACCCATTTAAAGACAATAAAAATGAACTCAGTGCACGTCAGGTGACTAAAAAACGTCGTTTAATGAAGTTTATTAAGAAACGGAAGAAGCGGAAGTAAATTCCACCTGTGCATTGGCTCGATCAATTTCCACTAACAATTCACAATATGAGTTTTCTAAAATTTTTGCTTGAGACGGGTCGTCACTGCAAGCGCAACCAGAAAGCACCTCGCAGAAAAACACACCCATCTTAATCTTAATTTTGGTGCTTGTTTCTGAACTAGACAATATGATTGGTTCAATTGTATCCTGATCAATAACGGCACTATGGTTGCAACAATCGACTAAAGGTAATACTCCTAACTCAAGTGATTTAATGGCTTGTTTAAATTTTTGTGGAAATTCATCACTTCCCCAACACTCCAACGCCTTATTAAACACTAAGAAGCAAGAATTAAATTATGTGCCTTAGATGCAGCCTTGATAAAACTTTCGAATAATGGATGACCATCACGTGGATTTGAAGTAAACTCTGGATGAAATTGACAAGCCACAAACCAAGGATGATTTTTTATTTCAATCATTTCAACCAATGTGCCATCAATGGATCTGCCTGAGATTGTTAAACCCGCTTTTTCAATTTTATCAATCAGCTGATTATTAACTTCATAACGATGACGATGACGCTCAGTGATAACATTCTTACCGTAAATTGCTCTAGCATTCGTGCCTTTAACTAAAGCACACTCTTGACCACCTAAACGCATGGTACCGCCTAGTTCTGAATCTTCATCACGAGTTTGCACGCGGCCATCTTCATCTTGCCATTCGGTAATTAACCCCACCACTGGGTAAGGAGTTTTGGCATTAAACTCAGTGCTATTAGCATCTTTCATATTGGCCATATTACGTGCGTATTCAATCACAGCTACTTGCATGCCTAGGCAAATTCCTAAATAAGGAATGTTGTTCTCACGTGCGTATTTAACCGTAGCAATCTTACCTTCAACGCCACGATTACCAAAACCACCTGGTACTAATATTGCACTCATTTCACTCAGACAATCCGTACCATTCTTCTCAATTTCTTCAGAATCAAAATAGTGAATATTAACTTTAGTTTGTGTGTGCAAGCCCGCATGAAGCAACGACTCAGACAAAGACTTATAGGCTTCTGTCAAATCCATGTACTTACCAACCATGGCTATATCTACACTGTGTGTTGGGTTCTCAAGTTTTTCAACAACACTAATCCACTCACTCAAGTCTGCATCCTTACAATCAAGGCTAAGCTTCCTAACTACGACGTTGTCCAAACCTTGTTCATGCAGTGCTTGTGGTACTTTATAAATGGTGTCAACATCGAGTGAAGTGAAGACTGAGCTTTCTTCTACGTTGGTAAATAAGGCAATTTTTGCACGTTCTGCATCTGGTAATGGGTATTCCGATCGACAAATCAAAATATCGGGCTGGATACCAATACCTCTAAGCTCTTTCACCGAGTGCTGAGTTGGTTTGGTTTTTAACTCACCTGCTACCTTGATGTAAGGCAATAAGGTTAAATGTATAAATAAAGTGTTTTCACGGCCAATTTCTAAACCTATTTGTCTAATTGCTTCCATAAATGGCAAAGATTCAATGTCGCCGGCTGTGCCACCAATTTCAACTAAAGCAACGTCAGCCCCTTCTGCACCTATGTGCGTTAAGCGTTTTATTTCATTAGTGATGTGTGGAATAATCTGCACCGTTGCACCGAGATAATCACCACGACGTTCACGCTCAATCACATTTTCATACACACGACCTGCGGTAAAGTTATTTTTCTTACCTAATTTTTGACGTATAAAACGCTCATAATGACCAAGATCAAGATCAGTTTCAGCACCGTCATTAGTCACAAATACTTCACCGTGTTGAAAGGGGCTCATGGTGCCAGGATCGACATTAATATACGGATCCAACTTAAGCATGGTAACGTTAAGTCCGCGTGATTCTAAAAGTGAAGCCAGAGAGGCTGAAGCGATTCCTTTACCCAGAGAGGAAACTACACCGCCAGTAATAAAGATATATTTTGTTGCCATGAAAAGTAACAAAGTTGAAATGGTTATGATACACAAAACTGTGTAGAATGTGGGTGTATTAAATTATACTAATTAGCAATGGAATACAAACAATTCGTCTCGCGCCTTTTTGTTTATCTTAAAGAGCACATTGGTAAGCTGATTTTTACTTCGGTGATGATGGTACTTGCTACCGCATTAGAAAGTTCCATTCCTGAGATCACTGGTCGAATCGTTGACGACCTATTTGTTGAAAATAGAAATACTCAAGATGCTTTATTTTATGCCGGCGCCTTGTTCGGTGTTTTTGTACTGAGTTCTGTCTTTGCTTTGACTTCTACCGCAGCCAGTTCTTGGGTATCGAATAAAGTGATTACAGACATTCGTATCGATATGTTCGCCAAGCTTTTAAAACTACCCAAGTCTTATTTTGATCAACACTCGACGGGAAAAATTTTATCCAAGCTTACTTTTGACGTGGGGCAAATTGCGGCAGCCGCTTCTACCATTTGGCTCGATTTTATCAAATCATCTTTTTCAGCAATCATTCTGATTGGTTATTTATTTTACAAAAACTGGCAATTAAGTCTTATCCTTTTACTGTTAATGCCATTGGTATTTATCGCCGTTAAATTATCCAGTAACCGCATGAGAACTTCGTCAGAAAAGGTTCAAGAATCAATGGGGCAAATGACGCATCTTTTGGATGAAAACATTTCTGGAAATTCTTTAATTAAGATTTACCACGCACAAAATCAAGAAACCAACAAATTTAACCTTCTAGTGACACACATACGCCACCAAATATTTAAAGTTGGAATAACGGGTGCAGTTAACACAGGTTTTGTTAATGTTTTAATTGGCTTGTCTTTAGCAACGGTTGTGTATTTATCATCCGTCTATCTCAAAATGACAGCGGGTGAATTTTTATCGTTTTTTACCGCTATGGGGATGCTCATTAAACCTGCTAAAAGTTTAGTGAATATCAATAAACCTTTGCAGCAATCCATGGCGGCTGGTGGGAGTGTATTTGGACTGCTTGATGAAGATGAAGAATACAATGATGGTACTAAACAACTAGAAAACTCCAAGGGCAAGATTAAATTTACTGATGTTTCATTTGGTTATTCGAACGACACAACTGTCCTTAATAACATTAATCTAGACATTAAATCAGGTGAAACTATTGCGCTTGTAGGTTCTACAGGTAGTGGTAAAACTACTATTACTCAATTACTCACTCGATTTTATTTGCCCAATTCAGGCTCTATTACTATTGATGGTGTTGATATTAATGATTTTGAAATCGACTCTCTGCGCTCACAAATTGCTTTTGTGGATCAAAACGTACGTCTGTTTAACGACACAGTTAAAGGTAATATCGCTCTAGGACGATTAGACAGTATGAGTGATGAGCAAATTCATCATGCTGCAAAAGTAGCAAATGCAACTGAATTTATTGAGCAAACGGATAACGGTTTTGACACCGAGATTGGTGAAGATGGCACTAAGCTCTCAGGTGGCCAGCGTCAACGCCTCGCCATTGCCCGTGCCGTTGCTAAAGACAGTCCAATTTTAATTCTAGATGAGGCCACTTCAGCATTAGACTCTGCTACTGAAAAATTAGTTCAAGCTGCGATTGATGAAATGCAGAAAAACCGTACAACCATTATCATCGCTCATCGACTTAGTACCATTCAAAAAGCCGATCGAATTATTGTGTTAAAACACGGTGATATTATTGAGCAAGGAACTCACCAAGAACTGTTAGATCGTAATGGTGAGTACGCAGGACTATATAAAAACCAATTCGAAAGTTAGTGTTTAATCACTAGCATCTTATGCTCTAGCAT
>JAPYOZ010000022.1:13954-16055 GCA_029941485.1 Gammaproteobacteria bacterium
CCAATACCGCCAATACCGTAGCCAGAATGTTTACGCCCTGCAAATGGCATCCAATCTACCCTAAAAGTGGTGTAATCGTTAATCATTACTGCACTGGCTTCTAATTTTTTGGCCACGTCCATTGCAAGCGAAACATCGTCACTAAACACTGCTGATTGAAACGATACATCAAGACTATTGGCAGACTCAATAGCATCATCAATATTATCATAGCCATACACACACACTACAGGACCAAAAATCTCTTGTGTAGATACTTTGGAGTCCTTATTAGGATTTAATAAAACTGTAGGCTCATAGCTAACCTCGTTAATTCGTTTACCGCCAGTGATTAACTCCGCACCCTCGGTAACAGCTTCGTTAACCCAGGCTTCAATTCGATCGGTTTCTTTAGGTAGGATTAATGGGCCTAAATCGCTGTCCTCATTAATGGCATCACCCACTACTTGTTTCGATGCAACGTTCGCAATTTTTTGCGCCATTTCACCGGCACGATCTTTAGGTACATAGACGCGTTGCACAGACACACACACTTGCCCTGAATGATACATGCTGGCTTTTACTACACCATTCACAAAACCTTCTTCATCCGCATATTCATCAAAAATAAGTGGTGCCACGCCACCATGTTCTAAGGCGCAACGTGTACCTGGCGCAAGTTTTGATTTTAAATACCAGCCCACCTTTGCAGAGCCGATAAAGCTAAAAAATGCCACACGTGAATCAGTGACTAATTTTTCAGAATTTTCACGATTGGTCAGCGCAACTTGCATCCAACCTTTAGGCAAGCCTGCTTCCTCTGCCAATTCAGCCAAGCGCAAACAGCACAAAGGTGTTACGGCTGCTGGTTTGATAATCACCGGACAACCCGTAGCAATTGCAGGAATCGCTTGGTGAATGGCTAAATTAAGCGGATGATTAAACGCACTTACAGCCACCACCACACCAATCGGCTCTAGAATAGTAAACGCCTTATGATCAGCGCCTGCAGCGCTTAAATCCATTGGTATTTCAACACCTTTACTATTTTCAATTTCAGTGATGGCGATATGTATACCGTTTACAGCACGCGTTACTTCAACACGTGCATCCCGAATCGGCTTACCGCCTTCATTGGCAATTAAACGTGAAAAATCTTCATGCTCAGCATCAACCAAATCAGCTAATTTTTGCAAAACACGTACACGTTCACTTACACTCAAACAGTCGCCTTTGTATAGAGCTTGAGCAGTTGAGAGCATAGTATCCACTTGCGCACTGTCATGCATTTCTAGCTCAGCCAACACCTCGCCTGTATAAGCTTGATTAACAATAAGCTTTTCTGTTGTCATTATCTTGCCTTAATTATCAAATTGCTTTAAATCATCTAGCAATGTTTTAGTGTTTTGCGAATAATCAACTGGTAAGTCAATTACATGCACGCCACCCTCATTAAATGCCTTTTCCATTGTTGGAACTAACTGGTCACTTTGTTCTATTCTATGCCCAATCGCACCATAACTGTCCGCATATTTGACAAAATCTGGGTTATTAAAGTCCAGACCAAAATCCTCTAGTTCTTGAGCGGCTTGCTTCCATTTAATCATGCCATAACCACTGTCATTAAAAATCAGAACCACCAAGTTTAAGTTTAAACGGGTTGCTGTTTCTAGCTCTTGCGAGTTCATCATAAAACCACCATCACCACACACGCCAAGCACTTGTCGGTCAGGATGCATGAGTGAACAAGCAATCGCAGCAGGTAGTCCTGCGCCCATAGTCGCTAATGCATTGTCTAGCAACAAGGTGTTGGGCTGATGTGCATGGTAATGACGCGCAAACCACAACTTAAACATACCGTTATCTAGAGCAACAATACCATCATCATGCATCACTTTACGCACGTCTGCCACCACGCGCTGTGGCAACATTGGGAATGAACTGTCATTATCTAAAGAATGGATTGCAGATTTGGTACGCTGACGAATTTCATTTACCCATTGCGTATTGCAAGCATAACAAGTATCAAGATCTTCGCCCAATCTAATCACTGAATTACCAATATCTCCAATCACCTCTACTTGCGGGTAATAAATGTCTTTAATCTCGGCAGAGTGGAAAT
>JAPYOZ010000023.1 GCA_029941485.1 Gammaproteobacteria bacterium
ATATTGTAGATTCGGCTCAGATTGTCTTTGGTCAGGCTGATATGATTGTTAAAGTTAAAGAGCCACAGCCAAACGAATGCAAACTACTCAATAAAAATCAAATACTTTTTACTTATTTGCATTTGTCTGCTGACCCAAAGCAAACAGAGCTATTACTGGCATCAGGTGCAACGTGCATTGCTTACGAAACTATTACGGATGATAATGGACGCTTACCACTACTCCAGCCTATGAGTGAAATTGCCGGCCGAATGTCGATTCAATCTGGAGCACACCATCTGGAAAAAACTCAAGGCGGATCTGGTGTGTTGATTAGTGGTGCTACTGGGGTAAATCCGGCACAAGTATTGGTACTTGGCGGTGGTGTTGTAGGTATGAACGCTGCTAAAGTGGCACTTGGCATGGGCGCTCAAGTGACCATTCTTAATCGATCTCTCTCGAAACGGCTAACGGATTTTCAACAACAACACACCTCTCAATTGTCTATTGATTTATCTAGCCAAGCTAATATTGAACAACAGTTGGCAACTGCTGACTTGGTGATTGGTGCAGCACTTGTTGCGGGCGCTTCAGCACCAAAGTTGATTACTCGAGACATGTTGAAATTAATGAAAAAAGGCTCAATCTTGGCGGATGTGTCAATCGATCAAGGTGGGTGTTTTGAAACCTCAAAAGTTACCACACATGATCAACCAACTTACGTGATTGATGGGATTATTCATTATTGTGTCGGCAATATGCCAGGAGCAGTCGCACAGACTGCGACTTTAGCGCTCACTAATGCCACATTGCCTTATGTTATTAAAATTGCTAATGAAGGCTACCAACAAGCCATGTTGAGTAATCAAAACTTAATGAATGGTTTGAATATCCATCAAGGAAAAGTCGCACACCAAGCAGTAGCTGAAAGCTTAGGTTATCAATATAACCCGGTTAGTTTTTAAACGCCGTATTGGTCACGATACGTTTCAATACGCGCAATTAATACTTGGTCGCTACCTTGTTTCAGATAATCAATTAAATGCGATAAACTGATAATGCTTAAGACTGTAATGCCAAAGTTTTCTTGTACTTCTTGAATGGCTGATTGATCACCCTTGCCTTTTTCTTGACGATCAACCGCAACAATCACGCCTTTGGCTTTAGCGCCATTCGCATCAATAATATCCATTGCCTCACGGATTGCAGTGCCGGCGGTAATCACATCATCAATAATCAATACGTCGCCTTGCAATGCATGGCCAACAATACTGCCGCCCTCGCCATGGGTCTTGGCTTCTTTACGATTAAAACTATAAGGCACATTCATACCAAATGAATCGTTCAGTGCCATTGCACAAGCAGTGGCTAACGGGATACCTTTATAAGCAGGGCCAAACAACACATCAAACTCTAATCCACTTTCAGTAATGGCTTGGGCATAAAACTTGCCTAATTTTGAGAGGTGCTCGCCAGTATTAAACGAGCCTGCATTAAAGAAATAAGGACTAACACGGCCAGATTTAAGCGTGAATTCACCAAATTTTAGTGCGCCAATTTCTAACATAAAATCCACAAAGTCTTTCTGATACTGCTGCATACAATCCTCTTAAATCATTAAAATATTTCCAATGAAGAGAATTATAACGGCTAATGTCAACGGAATTCGTGCAGCTGAGCGAAAAGGTTTTTTTGCTTGGATGAAAGATCAAAATGCCGATGTCGTTTGTGTACAAGAAATCAAGGCTCAAGAAGATCAGCTGGATGATAAATTCTATCCAAAAGACATCTATACCTATTACAAGCCGGCAGACAGAAAAGGCTATAGTGGTACTGGTATCTATTGCAAACAAAAACCGGATCAAGTAATTTTTAGTCTGTGGGAAGACTTTGATTTTGAAGGACGCTTTATTCAGGCTGATTTTGGTAATCTTAGTGTGATTTCTATTTATATTCCTTCTGGTTCGGCCAAGCAAGAACGTCAAGATTATAAAATGGCATTTATGACTGAGCGTTTTATGCCCTACCTTGAAGAACTGCAAAAGAACGGGCGAGAATATATCATTTGTGGCGATATTAACATTGTGCATAAAAAAATTGACATCAAAAACTTCAATGGCAATAAAAATCGCTCAGGCTGTTTGCCAGAAGAACGCGCTTGGCTAGACCAATTATTCGGTAAAGTTGGGTTTATTGATGCCTTTCGCGAAATCAACCAAGAGGCTAACCAATATACTTGGTGGTCAAATCGTGGACAGGCTTGGGCGAATAATACTGGCTGGCGCATTGATTACCATATTCTTAGTGCCAACCTCAAAGGCACGCCACAACGTGCTGAAATTTATAAAGACGAACGATTCTCTGATCATTCTCCGCTCATTATTGACTACGATTTATGAGTACATCCGTTAGAAAAATACAAAGCTTTGTGCGTCGATCTGGGCGACTCACTGAAGGACAAATGGCTGGATTAAATGATTTTTGGCCAGATTTTGGCATTGATTTGCCTGATGGTTTAATTGATTTCAATCTTTTATTTGAAAAAATCCAACCCATTACATTGGAGATTGGTTTTGGCAATGGTGATAGCCTATTGGAAATGGCAATCACCACACCTAATAAAAACTTTTTAGGTATTGAAGTTTACGAAGCTGGTATTGGTAGACTCATTAATGAGTCCAAAAAATACAAACTCACTAACTTAAAAATCATTAAATCCGATGCAGTCGAGGTGTTAAAAAATCATGTTAAAGATACTAGTTTTGAGACTTTCCAATTGTTTTTTCCAGATCCTTGGCACAAGAAAAAGCATCACAAACGTCGTATTGTGCAAACGGATTTCCTAGATTTAATCTCAAAAAAAATAGTAATTGGTGGTACGATACACATGGCAACTGATTGGGAAAACTACGCCGAACACATGATGGAAACACTAGAAAAACACCCGCACTTTAAAAACACTCTAAATGCCCATATATACTCACCAAGACCCAAATATCGACCTATTACTAAATTTGAAAAACGCGGTGAAAGATTAGGACATAAAGTTTGGGATTTAATTTTTACAAACGAGAAATAATATGCTTTTTCCTTTATTCGTAATAATGACACTACTTGAGATTTATGTATTGGTATCAGTGGGTGAATCGATTGGTGGTTTTTCTACCGTTATGTTGGTAGTTATAACTGCACTAATTGGCTCCACCCTACTTAAACAGCAAGGTTGGTCAACCATGGCAAAAGCGCAACAATCAATGGCTAATGGTCAAACACCTGCATTTGAAATGCTTGAAGGTGTGGTTATTTTGATTTCTGGCGTTTTACTATTAACGCCTGGTTTTATTACTGACACTATAGGATTATTAGGTCTTATGCCTTGGTCAAGAACTTATTTTATTGATCAAATCTTAAGCAAAAATGCTGAAAAAGTATTCTCTCAAAATAACTCGGTTTTTATTCATAAAACTCAGCCAAGCAAAGATAAAAAACAAAATAAAAAAGACACCCTCGAAGGTGAGTTTTGGGAAGACTAACAACTCAAAAATACAACACTCTCGATGAGTGGCTAGTCTGGCAAGAAGAATTACATCCTCAAACAATTGACTTAGGGTTAGACCGAATTAGACAGGTCTATAAGCGTCTTTTCCTAGACGGGGTGCCCTTTAGAGTAATCACCGTTGCGGGCACGAATGGCAAAGGTTCCACTATTGCCTATATGGATAGCATTTACCAACAATCATCGCTCAGTGTTGGTAGTTTTACCTCACCTCACCTTCTCGAATATAACGAGCGTTTCAAAATAAATGGCAACTTGGCCAGCGATAAAGAGATTTGCCACGCTTTTGAACAAATTGAATATGCCAGAGGGGATGTGTCTCTGACTTATTTCGAATTTTCAACACTCGCCGCCCTACTGATTTTTGCTAAAGAAAAAGTGGATGTTGCCATTCTTGAGATAGGCCTAGGAGGACGGCTTGATTCAGTTAATACCATTGAGCCAGACCTATCTATCATTACTAATATCGATATTGATCACACTGAATATTTAGGTGAAACACGCGAATTAATTGCCCTTGAAAAAGCCGGTATTATGCGTCCTTATAAGCCATGTGTCTGTGGTGAGTTAAATCCGCCGAAAAGCCTGATAGATCATGCCAATAAAATCCATGCACAACTGCATCGGATCGGTGCAGGCAACTTAGGTGGTAATGTGATTAAAGGTAGGGTTCAAAAACACAATGCTGCTGTTGCAATGCGTGCGGTTAAACTCGTTCGAGACCTACTACCAGTGACACTCGAAGACATCTTCTCGGGCGTGGAAACAGCGCAAATACTAGGACGATACCAAACATTGAACCATGACAATAAAACCATTATATTGGACGTCGCACACAATGTTGCTGCAGTGGAAGCTTTGAGCCAAAATTTAGCAGAATCTAGCGCACCAACCATTGCGATTTTTGCCGCACTCAAAGACAAGAACATCAAAGGAATGATTGATAAAATATCCAATCAAATTGAGCATTGGTTTTTAATTCCGTTGAGTGTTGAACGTGGTGTTCCAACAAATGAACTGAGTCGGCACTTTGAAGAGGGGATGTTAATAACAAACTTTAAAAATATAAACGATGCATTAACAAAAGCCTTATCAATCGACTCTATCAAAAGAATTGTGATTTTTGGCTCATTTCATACAGTGGCAGACGCAACTCAAATATTAAACAAATTAAATGTTAGCAATTAAAACACTTGGAAGTGACGCATCAAGGAAAAATCTTGTAAAATCGGCGATAATACCAAGGAGAAACTATGGATGAGTTTTTTGCAAATATTTGGAATACCCTGAATTTACTGGTTTGGTCTGATTGGCTAACCGTTATTATTCTAATTGGATTCCTTATCTTTGGAATCAAACGTGGTTTAGCCAAAGAATTAATTAATTTAGCTTTTTTAATTTTAGCCATTATTATAGCTTGGCTATTTTATCAAGAGTTGGCCTTAAGTCCTGTCATTACTTGGTTATTACTCTCACATCAATCACATTTGGCCATTGCTTTTGGCGTAATTTTTATTGGTGTTTTGCTCATCAAAAAGCTCATGTACCGGCTAACAAGCGTGTCTTCTACAATTAGCAATCCTTGTGCGTTAAATCGGGTTTTTGTATTATTATTATTTTTTGCAATCTCGGTAGCACTAAGTTGGTATTACCTAGGTGCTGTTGCCGGACTAGGCATTATGGAGATAGTTATAACTAACGAGTCTGTGCGCATTGCCTTATCTTTCGCTACTGTATTTGTGCTCATTACTGGCTCTTGTTTATTCATATCTAAAATATTTAATATGTCCATAGAATCTAGCAATTCTTGCCTACTAGCACCATTTTTCCAAAAAATATTAAACGTCCTGCGCATTGCAGATACAGCACTTAATGCGCGCAACATTAACAGCACCAAAAACAAAATATTAGGCGGTCTAATTGGTTTAGTTAAAGGCAGTCTATTTATTTTAATAATGGTATTGGTGCTTCAAAGTATTAGTTGGATCTCACAACAATACTACTGGATTGAAACCAAAGGCACTTTAAGAACCTTCCAAGATGTAGCCTCAGACATCAAGCCTGAATTGTCACAACATTTATTATTTATCGAAAACGAATAAGGAAATAACCTATGTGCGGTATTGTTGGTATTTTATCCACCACTAAAAAAGACACTTCTCTGTATATTTACGATGCACTCACTATTTTGCAGCATCGTGGCCAAGATGCGGCCGGTATTGTTACCTCACACAAAGGTCGTTTCTATATGCGCAAGTCAAATGGCTTGGTCAGAAATTCTTTTAGAACCAAGCACATGACTAAACTTCGAGGTGACATGGGCATTGGTCACGTGCGTTATCCTACTGCAGGCAGTTCTTCAGGCGCTGAAGCACAGCCTTTTTATGTGAATTCACCTTATGGCATTGCTTTTGCTCACAACGGCAATCTAACCAATACTAAGCAACTTGGAAAAGAATTATTCGAAGAAGACCTTCGCCACATTAACACCAATTCAGATTCTGAAATTTTGCTCAATGTTTTTGCCAGCGAACTGGCTAAATTAAAAAAACAACGCATTAATGAAAAAGACATCTTCGATTCAGTGTCTCAAGTGCACAAACGCGTGCGTGGTGCTTATGCAAGTATTGGCATGGTACCCGGTTATGGAATTTTTGGTTTTCGTGACCCAAATGGCATTCGCCCACTCATTTTAGGCAAGCGCACTACCAAGGGTGGCACCAAGTATATGCTTGCATCAGAAAGCGTCGCTCTCACTGCACTAGGCTATGAAATCACACGTGATATTGAACCGGGTGAGGCGGTAGTAATCGATAGAGAAGGAAATGTCTTTACGCAACAATGCGCTGACAACCCTAAATATTCCCCTTGTATTTTTGAATTTGTCTACTTTGCACGACCGGATTCAGTCATTGACAATATCTCGGTGTACAAATCACGCCTTAGAATGGGTGAACGATTAGCAGCGAAGATCAGTAAGGAGTGGGACATAAATGAAATTGACGTGGTTATCCCAATTCCAGATACTTCAAGAGTAGCGGCTTTACAATTAGCACAAAAGCTGGAAGTTAAATATTCTGAAGGATTAATCAAAAATCGTTACATCGCTCGTACCTTTATTATGCCAGGACAAAAACAACGTAAAAAATCAGTGCGACAAAAACTCAGCACTATTGAGCTTGAATTCAAAGGCAAGAATGTACTATTAGTTGATGACTCGATCGTGCGTGGTACTACCAGCGAGCAAATTGTAAAAATGGCGCGTGATGCCGGTGCTAATAAAGTATTTTTTGCCTCAGCCGCCCCACCAGTGCGACACCCTAATGTGTACGGCATCGATATGGCCAGCGAAAAAGAATTTATTGCCCACAACAAAGACACCGATCAAATCTGCAAGGCCATCGGCGCTGATAAACTGATTTATCAAGACTTAGGAGATCTAATTTGGTGCGTGCAACAAGGGAATGAAAACATTAAAGAGTTTGACTGCTCTTGTTTTAATGGCGAATACGTTACTCAAGATATTGACAAAGCTTATCTTGAACAAATTGAATCTCTACGTTCTGACTCAGCTAAACAGCAAAACAGCACCAACGAAAGCTCAGAGTTAATTTGTAATGATGTAGAATAGCACTTATTTACAAAATTACTTAAAAATGAAAGATTTAAGTTTCGATACCAAAGCCATACGTGAAGGATATCGAACCACACAGGAGCAAGAGCACTCAGAGGCTATATTTTTAACCTCTAGCTTTGTCTTTGATTCTGCTGAACAGGCAGCCAAGCGATTCTCTAAAGAAGAGTCTGGAAATATCTATGCGCGTTTTACCAACCCAACGGTTGATGCTTTTGAAAAAAAATTAGCCGCACTTGAAGGCAGCGAGGCTTGCGTAGCAACTGCAAGTGGCATGTCTGCAATCTTTGCCACCATCATGGCCTTAGTTGAATCGGGTGATCACATTGTCGCTTCACGCAACATGTTTGGTACTTCTATTGTCTTGTTAAATACGATTGTTGCTAAATTTAATGTTGAAATCAGCTACGTCAATTTGGGAGATTTATCTCAGTGGAAAGACGCCATTCAAGACAACACTAAACTGCTCTTATTAGAAACCCCATCCAACCCATTAGGCGAGGTAGTGGATATCGCTGCACTCAGCAAAATCAGTCAGGCTAGTAATGTCCTACTGGCTGTTGATAACGCCATCCTAACCCCAGCATTGCAAAATCCTATTGCTTTGGGCGCTGATATTGTCATTCATTCAGCCACCAAATACATTGATGGTCAAGGTCGCTGTTTAGCAGGTGCAGTATTAGGCAGTGAAGCCATTATCGAGCAAGTCAGCGCCTTTACTCGCGCAACTGGACCAAGTTTAAGCGCCTTTAACGCCTGGATTGTTTTAAAAGGGTTGGACACACTTAGCCTTAGAATGAAAGCACATTCGGATAATGCACTCAAATTGGCTAATTGGCTAAGTCAGCAAGATCAAGTAGAAAAAGTGCATTATTTAGGTCTAGAGTCTCATCCGGATTACGCCTTAGCCAAAACTCAACAATCTGGCTTTGGTGGTATCGTTTCGTTTGAAATTAAGGGTGGTCGCGAAGTGGCTTTTCAAGTCATTAATGCTACTGAAATGCTCTCTATTACCGCTAACTTAGGCGACACTAAAACCACAATTACCCATCCTGCTTCAACCACGCATGGACGATTAACGGATAAAGAAAAACAACAGGCCAATATTACTGAGAGCTTGATTAGAATTTCAGTTGGCTTAGAAGAAGTGCATGATGTGATAAATGACATTAGCAAAGGGCTTTTGGTATAATTTTGACAAAACAATAGCAAGGATAAACGCATGCAAAACTCTTACTCGTATGAAGAATTAATCAAATGTGGCAATGGTGAATTGTTCGGTCCAGGCAATGCACAATTGCCACAACCACCAATGTTAATGATTGATCGTATTGCGCGTATTTCAAAAGAAGGTGGTGAATACGGTAAGGGTGAAATCATTGCTGAGCTTGACATTAATCCTGACTTATGGTTTTTTGACTGTCACTTTAATGACGATCCAGTCATGCCCGGCTGTTTAGGTGTGGATGCCATGTGGCAATTAATTGGTTTTTACTTAGGTTGGTTAGGCGGTCCTGGCAGAGGTCGTGCATTGGGTTCGGGTGCTATTAAATTTACCGGTCAAGTCCTACCTACTGCAAAAAAAGTAACCTACAAGATTAATCTGTCGCGTGTTATTGCGCGTAAATTGTACATGGGCATTGCCGATGCCACGATGGAAGTTGACGGCAAGACTATCTATGAAGCCACTAATCTTAAAGTAGGCTTATTTACTGATACGAGCTCATTCTAATGCACAGAGTTGTCGTCACAGGAATGGGTATTGTCTCGAGTTTAGGTGGTAATTGCGAAGAAGTTTTAGAGTCCTTAAAAACAGCCAAATCTGGCATTAAATTTGATGAAACCTACGCTGAAATGGGGCTCAGATCACAAGTATCTGGCGCTGTTGCTGAGGTTGATTCAAGTGATGTTATCGATCGTAAAATGAAACGATTTATGGCCGATGCCGCCATTTACAATGCCGTTGCTTTGGATGAAGCCATTAAACAATCAGGCTTAAATCAAGATCAAATCTCCAATCCTCGTACCGGATTGATCATGGGGTCCGGTGGTGCATCTAACCAAAACGTTGTAGAAGCAGCAGATATTTTAAGAGAAAAAGGCATTAAACGCGTTGGTCCTTATCGTGTGCCACGTACTATGGGCTCTACCACTTCAGCTTGTTTATCTACCCTATTTAAAATCAAAGGCATCAACTATTCAATCAGCTCTGCCTGTTCAACCAGCGCACACTGTATTGGCAATGCCATGGAACAAATCCAAATGGGCAAACAAGACGTTGTGTTTGCCGGTGGTGGTGAAGAACTAGACTGGTCACTCACCATGTTGTTTGATGCAATGGGCGCTCTATCCTCTAAGTACAATGAAACCCCTGAAAAGGCTTCTCGTGCTTACGACACTGATCGTGATGGTTTTGTAATTTCTGGCGGTGGTGGTGCTTTGGTGCTTGAATCTTTAGAACATGCCGAGGCACGTGGTGCAACCATTTTGGCCGAGTTAACTGGCTACGGTGCAACGTCCGATGGCTTTGATATGGTTGCCCCATCTGGTGAAGGTGCAAAACGCTGTATGGAGCTAGCCATCTCTACTGTGGACGGCCCTATTGACTACATTAATGCACACGGCACTTCAACCCCTGTAGGCGACGTTAAAGAAATTGGCGCCATTAAAGAGGTGTTCGGTGACAACATTCCAAACATTGGTTCTACCAAATCACTCTCAGGCCATGCCCTGGGTGCTGCGGGTGTAAATGAATCCATTTATTCACTGCTTATGTTGCAAAATGATTTCATGGTTGAATCCGTTAATATTGAAAATTTAGACGAAGCGGCTGAAGGCATGCCTATCGTTCAAGCAACTACGATTCAATCTCTCAATCGAGTCATGTCGAATAGTTTTGGCTTTGGTGGAACGAACGCTTGCTTAGTGTTTGAGAAATTTAAACAATAGAAGTATAAGCTCAAAAAATTACTACCAACTCATGACAACACAATCCTTAGCGAGTATCTTGTTCGTGTTATAAGGTGGGTTATGAAAAATTCTAGGGAGCATATATTCTAATATGTGACCAAGCATTTTTTGCAATCCAACACCACACAAGGACAAAAGACGAAGTTAAGGTCGAGAGTCGATTTCTTGCTTCTCTTTCTCTGATGGCAGTAAATCTTCTTTGCTAATACCCATAACAAGAATCATCGAACTGGCGACATAAATAGAAGAGTACGTACCAATAACAACACCAATGAGCAATGCTAAAGCAAAGCTGTGAATGATTTCACCGCCTAAAAAGAACAATGCCAACAATACCAATAACGTTGTAACTGACGTCATAATGGTTCTAGATAAAGTTTGATTAAGTGCGCCGTTAATAATTTTTGCAGGATCCACATGGCGCGTTGATAAAAAGTTTTCACGAATGCGATCAAACACCACAATCGTATCGTTCAGTGAATAACCAATCACCGCTAAGATCGCCGCTAAAACGGTTAAATCAAATTCTATTTGTAAGAGTGAAAATACACCTAAAGTGATAATCACGTCGTGAATAAGCGCTGATATTGAACCCAGTGCAAAACGATATTCAAAACGAAATGCCACATAAATCAAAATACCAATCAATGCATAAAGCATTGCCAAACCACCATCGTTAGTCAATTCTTCACCCACTTTAGGACCAACAAACTCAACCCGTCGAATATCCACTTCATCGCCCAACAGGCGAATAATTTTTGTGCTTAATTTTGCACTTGAAATTTTTTGAGGCTCTAAACGAATTAAAACCTCATTAGTAGAACCAAAATACTGGACGTTAGCACCTTTAAAATTTTCTTTGGTTAAGACAGTGCGAATTTCATTCAAATCAACTGATTTTTTATAGCCTACTTCAATTAACGTACCGCCAGTAAAATCAATGCCAAACTTCAGGCCTTGTGTGGCCAGTGAAAATATTGATGCAGTAATCAACACTACAGAAAAGATAATGGCATAAGTACGTTTGCCAACAAAGTCAAGCGTAGGTATGTTCAAAGCCTTCATATCGACAACTCCTGCAAATCTTTACCGCCGTAAATTTTATTAATAATGGCACGTGAAACAATAATCGCCGTAAACATCGAAGTGATAATGCCAATGGATAAAGTAATGGCAAAACCTTTAATCGGGCCGGTGCCAAAACTAAACAACACCAATGATGCAATTAATGTGGTGATGTTTGCATCAGCAATGGTAAGCAATGCCTTATCATAACCACTCGAAATCGCTTTTTGAATGTTACTATTGGCGCCCAATTCTTCCTTAATGCGCTCAAAAATAAGCACGTTAGCATCCACTGCCATACCCACTGTTAATACAATACCAGCAATGCCTGGCAAGGTTAGTGTGGCTTGTAAAAGCGACAACACAGCAACAATCATTACTAAATTAAGCGTAAGCGCGATATTAGCCACCATGCCAAACACACGATAACGTACCAACATAAAAAACAACACAAAGACAAATCCAACAATCACTGAAATCACACCTTTTTCAATGTTATCAGCGCCAAGGCTAGGACCAATCGTACGCTCTTCAATGATTTCAATCGGCGCTGAGAGCGAACCTGCTCTAAGCAATAAAGCTAAATTACGCGCTTCACGTGCACTGTCAATACCGGTAATTTGAAAACGATTTGAAAATGTACCTTGAATGGTGGCGGCATTAATAATGTCTTTGGTGGTGCTACGTTTTTTAACCGTCTTACCATTTTCAATAACCGTCTCAACCTTATTTTCAATAAACACTACTGCCATGCGATGATGCAAGTATTTCTTAGTAGTATCAAGCATGGATCGACCACCTGCGTTATCCAACGTAATGCTAACCATTGGAATGCTGTTTTCTTGGTCAATACCACTGGCAGCGCCGGTGATGTTCTCGCCCGTAGCAATCACTCGAGTTTTTAATAAAAGTGGGCGACCGTCTTTAAAATAATAAAGTTTTGTCCCAATCGGCGTTCTGCCAGATTGGATTGCAGTTTGAGCGTCGTTCTTTTCATCAACCAGTCTAAACTCTAGTGTCGCCACTGCACCCAAAATTTCTTTAGCTCTAGCAGTGTCTTGCACACCTGGCAATTGCACCACAATACGCTCTAAGCCTTGTTGTTGAATAATCGGCTCCGCTACTCCTAGCTCATTGACTCGATTTCTCAAAGTAGTAATGTTTTGCTTTAATGCACTATTCTTGGCTTCTTTTTGCGAACTTTCACTGATACCAATATTAATGAGTAATTCATCTTGATTATCCGTTTCAAGAATCACCAAATCATTAAATTCTGATTTAATTAACTCAACGGCTTTGTCTTTCAAATCTGCTTGTTTGAATCGAATGGCAATGCTCTTGCCTTCTTTTTTGATGCTCTTATACAAGCGATCGGCACGTAAGACGGTGCGCAACTCGTTGTAAGATTTATCAATTGACATCAACAACACGGCGTCCATATCAACTTCAAGCAAAAAGTGAACGCCACCCCTGAGGTCTAATCCTAATGACATGGCCTTACCGCCTAAGTCAGCCAACCACAATGGCACAGAAGGGGCCAAATTAAGTGCCGTTACGTAATTACGACCCAACTCTTTTTTGAGTAAATCTTTAGCAGAAAGTTGATCAGCCGTATCGTTAAAACGCACTAAAATTCGACGATTAGACAATGCAGCTGATTTATAAGTAGCATTCTTGTTCTTAAGAATGGACTCAATTTTATTTAAATCAGTTTCACCAATTGCCGCATCACCTGCACTGGATATCTGTACCGCCAAATCCGAACCAAAAATATTCGGCAGAGCATACAACGAAGCAAGCAATAAGAAAAAAGCGATTAACGCATTTTTCAAACTGGAGTAATGATTCATAATCTATTAGGAAATATTAAATATTATCGTTTAAATTTTAGCACTACCTTTTGGTAATTTTTGATTAATGCCTTGTTTTTGTACTTTAACCACCACGTCTTTTGCAATTTCTAACTCAGCAAAAGACTCATCCACCGAAATTACCTTGCCAATCACGCCACCATTGGTCACTACCTCATCTCCCTTTTTCAACTCAGACAACAAAGTTTTGTGTTCTTTTGCGCGTTTTTGCTGTGGTCTGATGAGTAAAAAATACATCAACACAAACATGACCAACAAAAACGGTAACCCTCCTAATGATCCTGCTCCTGCTAACTCTGAGCCCTCAGCATAAGCTGGTGGTATAACTAAATCTAATAAATTCATTGTTGTCTCCTAGTAAAAAATAAAAAAGTCTTTAATTAATAATGGTCGTTCCACCCATATAACTGTGCAACACATCCGGTATTTTAATACTACCATCCGATTGCTGGTGGTTTTCTAACACAGCCACTAACGTTCTTCCAACTGCCAGTCCAGAACCATTCAATGTGTGTAACAACTCACTTTTATTGGTCTCTGGGTTTTTCCATCTAAGCTGTAAACGCCTTGCTTGAAAATCTTCAAAACAAGAACAAGATGAAATCTCACGATAAGCATCCTGTCCTGGCAACCACACCTCTAAATCGTAAGTTTTAGCCGCACTAAATCCCAGATCGCCCGCGCACAAAACCACTTTACGGTAAGGCAACTCTAGCGCTTGCAAAATGCCTTCAGCATGAGCGGTCAGCTCTTCTAGTACTTGATACGAATCCTGCGCCTTGACCACCTGAACCAGCTCTACTTTTTCAAACTGATGCTGGCGAATTAAACCGCGCGTATCTCGCCCATAGGCACCTGCTTCAGATCGGAAACTTGGTGTATTCCCTACAAACTTAAGTGGTAAATCAGCCTCTTTAACGATGGTATCACGCACCATGTTGGTGATTGGCACCTCGCCTGTTGGAATCAAATAAAGCGTTTTTGCATCACCTTCTTCACCGTGCAAATGAGTTTTAAATAAGTCTGCTTCAAATTTTGGCAACTGTCCTGTGCCGGTTAAAGATTCCGCATTCACCAAATAGGGCACATAAGCCTCTGTATAGCCATTATTCTCAACATGCTGATCCAGCATAAATTGTGTGAGTGCTCGGTGTAATCGAGCAACCTTGCCTGTCATTACCGAGAATCGTGCACCTGATATTTTGGCAGCTGTTTCAAAATCCAATCCATGAGCCTCACCCAGATCAACATGATCTTTTACTTCAAAATCGTATTGCCCCAGTTTCCCCCATTTTGACACTTCAACGTTATCTTCTTCAGAATCCCCCTCAGGCACCGACTCGTGTGGAATATTAGGCATGGCCATGACAATATCATCAATCTGAGATTGAATACCTTGCAACTCGGATTTTGCCTCATCCAACTGCTCACCCAAATTAGCAACTGCGTCTAATAATGGCTTAATGTCCTCGCCAGCTGCTTTGGCTTTACCGATAGATTTTGACTGCGTATTGCGAGAATTTTGCAGTTCTTGCGTATTTATTTGGTTTTTTTTCCTTCGATCTTCTAAATCCTCTAACTGATTGATATCAAAAGAAAAATGTCGTTTTTTTAAAGCATTTGCAACTGCTTTTATATCGTTTCTGAGTTGCTTTTTACTTAACATTAGTGTATAATGGTTTCCTTATATAGATCGTGCACATTTAGCAAAAAAATAGTGCATACTAATAAAACTTATTTGGGAAATTATACTATGTTCAATACATTTACAGGAAACGATGCTTGCAAACTATTAGACAATGGCGCTCAACTAGTCGACGTTCGCTCATCTGCCGAATTTTCCCGTGGTGCATTACCAAATGCCATCAATCTACCGCTACAGTCCATCATGTCTGCCGATAAGACCATTGATCGCGATAAAGTTATTATTCTTTATTGTGTAACTGGCGCTCGTTCATCAACAGCTAAAAACTATTTAGAGCAAATGGGCTTTGAAAACGTAAACGACTTAGGCTCTTTCAGAAACTACAACTGCGAGTAAACCACTCACTGTCAGTATTCTTGTTAAAATTAAGATCTCTGTATAGTAGGTATCTAGATGAGAGTAAAGAGTAAATGGCATAAAACCCAGGTTAAAACCATTGAAGACATCGGTGGCGCCATGGCCTTCATTTGCTGGCGTATTACCAAAAACCATCTTGAAGATTTAATCAACGAAGGCTTTGTCATTGAAAAAGAGCAGGTCTTTAATGTTATTGCCGAATACTTGTGCTTTCTCATTCAATCAATAGATCGCCTAGTCTTTAAGACACTCAACACTGAACAACGACAAGAGCTCATTAACAAATTGGCTAAACAATCTGCATTCTACTATCAAGAAAATAAAGAAGATCGTATTGGCGAAGGCAATCACTGGAAGGCATTCGTCAATACTTACAACCAGCGCTCAAAAGATTACTCAGATTATGACTTTGTTGGTGGCGAGCCTGATTATCATTTTTTAAGATATTTTGCTGAAAAGGTAAAACTGGCAATGACCGATGTTGATGAAAAATGGATTGTGCAGCAAATGATTGAGATTCAAGCACCAAAAGCCTTTAAAAAA
>JAPYOZ010000024.1:0-4833 GCA_029941485.1 Gammaproteobacteria bacterium
GAACTTGAGGTTTTACCTCGTCCCAACGCCAGTTATCACGCATGAATTGCGTGTCAATTTCATTATCAAAATGGCCGATATTACACACAACTGATCCTGCTTTAAGCATTTGTAGCATCGCATCATCACAGACGTTAAAGTTGCCTGTAGTGGTAACGATTAAATCAGTTGTAGCAAGTAGGCGCTTGTTGATGTCGTCAGTTTTTCCAGTGTTGTTACCTTGCTTATAAGGTGATACAATCTCGAACCCATCCATGCAAGCTTGCATAGCACAGATCGGATCAATTTCAGAAATTTTAACAATCATGCCTTCTTGACGAAGTGATTGCGCGGAGCCTTTACCTACGTCACCATAGCCAATAACCAGTGCTTTTTTGCCCGACATAAGCATGTCAGTACCACGCTTGATTGCGTCGTTAAGTGAGTGTCGACAACCGTATTTGTTGTCATTTTTTGATTTTGTTACTGAGTCATTGACGTTGATGGCCGGTACTTTTAATGTGCCTTCTTCCATCATTTCTAACAAACGGTGAACGCCCGTTGTGGTTTCCTCACTAATACCGTGAATGTCATTAAGCATTTCTGGGTATTTTTCATGTAGCATTTGGGTTAAATCGCCACCATCGTCAAGTACCATGTTGGCATTCCAAGGCTTGCTACCATCTAGAATAGTTTGTTCAATACACCATAAGAATTCTTCTTCAGTTTCACCTTTCCAAGCAAAAGTTGGAATGTCTGCGGCTACCATGGCTGCTGCTGCATGATCTTGAGTTGAAAAAATATTACAACTTGACCAACGAACTTCAGCACCTAAATCTACCAGTGTTTCCATTAGTACAGCGGTTTGGATAGTCATGTGAATACAACCTAAGATACGCGCATCTTTAAGCGGTTGCTCGTCGCGATATTTGGCACGCAGTGTCATTAGCGCTGGCATTTCTGCTTCTGCTAATTCCACTTCTTTACGGCCGTAATCAGCCAATGCCATATCGGCAACTTTGTAGTCGTTATTGTTTAGTGTGTTGTTGCTCATTTTTATCTCCTAATAGAACAAGGTAAAAAAATGAGCGTCGTTGTGATTTGCCGAGCCTGATGGGATTTTCCCAATGCAACGCTCCTCGGCGAGTCGGTAATTATACCTTTGTTATTTTAATAAATGGACGCGGTCAGTCTTTTCCCAACTAATCGTATCTTCGCTGCGACCAAAATGACCGTAACTTGCTGTTTGTTGGTAGATTGGACGTTTAAGATCAAGCATAGCGATTAAACCTTTAGGACGTAAGTCAAAATGTTCAGCCACTAATGCTTCGATGGTTTCATTGCTCATTTCACCCGTGCCAAAAGTTTCAACACTGATTGAAGTTGGTTCAGCCACACCAATTGCATATGAAACTTGAATCTCGCATTTATCAGCAAGGCCAGCTGCTACAATATTTTTAGCTACGTAGCGCGTTGCATAAGCCGCAGATCGGTCTACTTTTGACGGGTCTTTGCCTGAAAATGCCCCACCACCGTGTCGTGCCATGCCACCGTAAGTGTCAACAATAATTTTACGACCCGTAAGACCAGCATCACCCACAGGACCACCAATGACAAAATGACCGGTTGGATTGATATGATAATCAGTATCAGCGGTTAGCCATTCACTAGGTAGAACGGGTTTAATCAACTCTTCCATAATGGCTTCTTTCAAATCAGTTTGAGAAATGTTTTCATCGTGCTGAGTTGATAAAACCACTGCATCAATGCTGACGATCCTGTGTCCGTCATAATGGCAAGAAACTTGAGATTTTGCATCGGGGCGTAACCACGGTAACGTCCCATTCTTCATTAGCTCTGCTTGACGTGCAACCAGACGATGTGCATACAAAATAGGCGCTGGCATGAGTACGTCTGTGGCGTTACAAGCATAGCCAAACATTAAGCCCTGGTCGCCTGCACCTTGCTCGTGATCACCAGATTCATCAACACCCATCGCAATGTCTTGAGATTGTTGACCAAGCATATTAGTAATATCACAAGTATTGCCGTTAAAACCGTATTCTTCTTTGTCGTAACCAATGCCGATAATGGTCTCACGCACAATTTTGTCATAATCAATATCTGCACCGGTGGTAATCTCACCAGCAAGCACAACGTGATTGTCTTTGACTAATGTTTCAACGGCTACGCGTGAATTTTTATCTTGAGATAATGCTGCGTCTAAAACAGCATCGGAAATTTGGTCGCATACTTTGTCTGGGTGACCGGCAGAAACGGACTCTGAAGTGAATATCATTTTTTTACTCCTGTAAAAATTAAAAAACCCTTTGTTAAGCGGGCTTCTTCTAGGAGAATTCCTGCTTTAGCTTTTTTTGTTATTCTGGATAACAACGCTAGCAATCGGGACAAATCAGCGCTTCAAAGAATTATAGGTATTATTTTTAAAAAGTAAAGGATTATTCTAAACTTATTTTTAAAGCAAGAGCACTGACAAATGGAGACCCCATTAAACTCACTATTAAAATAGTAGACAAGAAATACAACTGGCTAGAAATCTCTAAATCAAATTGTGCTTGA
Organism: Gammaproteobacteria bacterium; assembly: GCA_029941485.1. GTDB lineage: Bacteria > Pseudomonadota > Gammaproteobacteria > PS1 > Pseudothioglobaceae > SUP05. The sequence goes on from JAPYOZ010000024.1 coordinate 2,560, forward strand.
GACACTGCGCTTGATGCAAAAATCAAAATAGGAATATACAAAGGTAATATTAATAATGATAACAACATGCCTGAGTTTTTAACCCCAACAATGAGCGAGGCACCAATGGTGCCAATTAGGCTTAAACTTGGTGTTGCTAAAAGCAAAGTAAACATTAACACTTTGATACTGTCTCCTTCTAAAAATAGAAGCACCCCCAACAGAGGGGATAATAAAATAATAGGAATTCCAGTCAATATCCAATGCGCAGTAGTTTTGGACAGAATCAGTAATGGTAGAGAATGATGAGAAATTACCATTTGTTCCAGTACGCCATTTTCATAATCATAATGGAATAAGGCATTAAGTGAAAGTAGCACTGAAAGCATGCTAGTTACCCAGATAATTCCTGCAGCAATTTGCATTAGAGTTGAGGCTTCAGGACTAATGGCTAATGGAAATAAGGATACTGAGATCACAAAAAATAACAGCGGGTTGAGCACACTGGAAGGGTTGCGAATCGCAATGCGTAAATCACGCTTGAGTGTTTGCATGTAAATGTTCATAATGTCAACACTTTTTGATTGGGTAGAGTACTGTCTTGGTGCGTGGTAAAGACACAAATCCCACCTTGTTTACAATGCTTACTAATTGATTTTTCCACAATATCTATGCCGATAGGGTCAAGCGCTGTAAACGGTTCATCGAGAAGCCACACTTTGGCTTTTGATAAAAACAATCCTGCCAAGATAGTACGACGTTTTTGTCCTGCTGAGAGTTTAGCGCAGTATTCGTCCTCATAACCTTTTAGGCCAATACCCTCTAGTGCTTGTGTTAGAGGTATCCTGTTATTACATTGATTTAATCTTGCTAAAAATTCAAGATTTTCAATCGTACTAAGTTCAGAACTGAGTGCGGATAAATGCCCTAAATAAAATATCTCTTGTTGGTATTCAGCCGATTTAACCGAGTGTTGTTTGAATGTAATTTTACCTTCTTCAGCAACGTTAAGACCTGCTAGAATTTTAAGTAATGAAGTTTTTCCACTGCCGTTAGTGCCACTTATGCGTAAAATATCCCCAGCGTCAACACTAAAGCTTAAGTTACTAAAAAGCTGATTGTAGCCCCTTTGGCAACTAAGGTTGGTAATTTTTAACATATCGTCATTTTAGATTATATAAAAGTTTATATGAATAATAATAAAACACCAGGATCAGCGGATGAGCAATTAGCGGATATCGCTAAGGAATTTGTAAGGCAAAATAAAACACGCACTCGTTGGCGCATGGTTTTAACTCTATTATTTATAGGGTATTTTGGTTTTATTTCGTATTTGGGCATAGAAGAAAGTGGTCTATTAGAGGAAACACTTAAGAAGGAATCACCATTTGTAGCTGAAGTAGTGCTCAGTGGTACGATCCAAACTGCAGGAGAGATTAATGCTGATGATGCAATGCAGTTGCTTGACGATGCTTTTAAGGCTAAAAACTCAAAAGCAGTTATTTTAAGACTTAATTCTCCTGGTGGATCACCCGTTCAATCCAGTCAAATTTATCAAGGAATTTTGCGTCTTAAAAAACAACACGATAAAAAACTCTACGTCGTTATTGATGACGTATGTGCCTCGGGTTGTTATTACATTGCTGCCAGTGCTGATGAGATTTATGCAGATGAATCGTCAATTGTGGGAAGCATTGGCGTGGTTATTTCAGGCTTTGGCGTTGTAGAAGCGATTAAAAAACTAGGCATTGAAAGACGACTTTACACGGCTGGAAAACACAAGGGTTTGCTAGATACTTTCAGCAATGAAGACCAACTGGCGATTGCGCACATTAAGAAAAACATTTTGGATAAATCACATCAAAATTTTATTAACGCCATTAAAGCTACTAGGGGTGACAAATTATCCGATCATCCAGACTTATTTAGCGGTCTTATTTGGTTAGGAAAAGACGCCGAAGAGTTGGGTTTAATTGATGGCATTGCTGATGCTGATTACGTTGCCAGTGAAATTATTGGCGTAGATGTAAGGGTTATTTATGAAAAAGAGAAGACTTTACTAGAAGAGTTAACTGAAGCCAGTGCAAAAGGCATTGCATTGGTAATTAGTAACAAATTAATAGCACAAGAGGTTATCAGCCCTCTGCACTAAATTCGGTTAATTACCAAAACTGATACCACGGTTCATTTGTCTTTTCCTTGGTATTAACTTCTTTCTCGGCTTGCGCCTTTTCTTTAGCAATTCTAGCGGCTTCTATTTTTGCCTTTGCAGCCATCTCAGCAGCCACTTTTTCT
>JAPYOZ010000024.1:4933-12518 GCA_029941485.1 Gammaproteobacteria bacterium
GTTGATTTTCTAATTTCTTTTCCTTGCCAGTCAATTCAGGAAGCGAAGTGATGCCAGTCGTATCAATGTTACTTAAAAGACCATTTTCGAAAGTTAGTTTTAAGCGATAACGAATACTAACATCCGCCTCATAAGAAGTGGAATGGTTAATGTAGTCCCATTGATTGTTATGAAAAGGATCAATCACACTTGGAGAACCAATTAAGTCTTGTACCTGCGCTTGCGCCATACCTAGCTTTAGCTGGTTAATTGTAAACCTATCTAACACAGAGCCTTGATATACGTTAGCTTTATAAGATGTTGGTAAAGATAGACTGGGTGTTATGTCTGACATGCTAGGCAATTCTGGTATGTACTCAGAGCATGCAGATAAGAATGGTAATGAGAATACAATTAAAGTTAATTTGTTCATTTGTTGGTTTTTAATTTAAAATGATTAAAAAGTATTAGCTAATTTTACATTAAGGGAATTACGCATGGACGCTCAAGATTTAAAAAGTGCAGGACTCAAAGTAACGCTGCCAAGATTAAAAATTTTGGAAATTTTAGAAAATAGTGAAGATCATCACATGAGTGCTGAAGATATTTATCGTGCTTTAATCATGCAGGGAGAGGAGGTTGGTGTAGCGACGATTTATCGTGTACTGACGCAATTCGAAGAGTCAGGCATGATTAATAAGCTTAATTTTGACAATGGACAATCCGTATTCGAACTTTCAAATACCGATCATCACGATCATCTAGTCTGCGTTAAATGTGGGAAGATTGACGAATTTTCTGATGAAGTCATCGAGCAGCATCAACACGCTGTTGCTGAAAAACACGGTTATCAACTGACTGACCATTGCCTGTATTTATACGGGCTATGCAAAGACTGCCAATAAGTAAGATGTAATTATTAATTATGGAAGATTTTATCCTTAGGGCAATATTAGCGGCCGTAGGCATATCAATCATTGCTGGGTCATTAGGCTGTTTTGTGATTTGGAAGCGCATGTCCTATTTTTCAGAATCCATTTCACACAGTGCATTGCTCGGTGTTTCACTAGGACTTGCCAGCGGGCTGGGTATTCATTTTGGCTTGGTATTGGTAGGCGCGGTATTTGCACTGTTAATTGTGATTTTGCAAGAGCGTAAATTTCTTTCTAACGATGCCATATTGGGGATTTTTTCCCACATTGCACTCTCACTTGGTGTGGTAGTGTTGAGCTTGGTGGATGGAGCCAATACTGATTATTTTGGTTTTTTATTTGGTGATATCCTGTCCATTACCAATACTGATATTATTTGGGTGTATTCAGTACTCATTGTGATTGCATTGCTGTTAGGTTTTTTCTGGCAACGACTATTATTATTAACTTTAAATGAGGAGTTAGCCAAAGCAGAAGGCATTAAGCACATGGCTTACCAGCTATTATTTATGCTGATGATTGCCTTGGCGGTATCCGTTTCGGTTCAAATTGTAGGCGTGTTGCTCATTACTTCACTTTTAATTATTCCACCTGCCATTGCTAGAGTGTTAGCCACTACCCCTGGGCAGATGGTGTTTCAATCCATTGTAGCTTCAATCATAGCAGTGGTATCAGGGCTGAGTGCTTCTATGTATTACGATTTAGCAACAGGTCCTACCATTGTTATCGCCTTGGGTATTTTATTTATCCTAAGTCAGTTAGTACCAAGAAAAAGCCTAAGCTAAGCCATCGTTTAACTCAGTCAGTTGATTGGTTTGTTGCTCGACAACAAGTGGTTCAATAATTGCATTTAAATCACCTTCCATCACTTCAGCTAATTTATAGAGCGTTAGATTAATGCGATGATCGGTAATACGCCCTTGCGGATAATTGTAGGTGCGAATTCGTTGTGATCGATCACCACTACCAACTAATTCTTTACGTTGAGAGGCTTGTTCTTTTTGCTGAATTTGTTGCTCAGCATCAAGAATTCTAGACGCTAGAACGCTTAAGGCTTGTGCTTTATTTTTATGTTGCGACCGCCCATCTTGGCACTCAACTACGGTACCGGTTGGAATATGGGTAACACGCACTGCAGAGTCAGTTTTATTAACGTGTTGACCACCTGCACCGCTGGCTCTAAAAGTATCAATACGCACATCACTCATATTAATATCAACTTCTTCAATATTTTCTACTTCTGGCATGACTGCAACCGTACAGGCTGAAGTATGTACACGACCTTGAGATTCGGTTTCAGGTACGCGTTGTACTCGATGAGCACCCGATTCAAATTTGAGCTTTGAGTACACATTGGTACCACTAATGCGTGCGATTATTTCTTTAAAGCCACCATGATCACCAATGTTAGAGCTCATTACCTCCATTTGCCATTTTTGTTTTTCAACGTAACGAGAATACATTCTAAACAAATCACCAGAGAATAGACTGGCTTCATCGCCACCAGTGCCTGCTCTAATTTCAATAATAATATTACGAGAGTCGTTTGGGTCTTTAGGTAGAAGTGCTTTTTTTAGCTCTAAATTGAGGTATTCTAATTTTTCCTTACCTTCAGCAATCTCATCCTTAGCCATGGCTTTTATTTCTTCATCGTTCTCAAGTAGTATTTCCTCGGCTGATTTAATGTCTTCTTGGGTGGAAAGATAAAGCTCAAACTGCTCATTAATAGGAGTTAGTTGAGCATACTCAATAGACAGTTCACGAAATTTTTTTTGATCCGAAGCAATGTCAGGATCAGACAACATCGCACCCACTTCTTCAAGGCGCATTGATAATTGTTCTAGCTTAGTTAAGATAGAGGTGTTCATGATTTTTTTGGATTATTATTAGGCACACAACCTTCGCATTGGTTGAGTTGTTCTTGCGTGGCTTGTTTGATATTTTTAAATGGAGCGTGCAGTAATTTATTTGTTAATTGATCCGCTAATTTTCGGATAATTTGTTCAGAATCACCGCCATTTTTTAGTTTTTTAAGTGCCTCTTCAATGGCTGTATCTTTGATCGTATTGGCATTGGATCGATACGATTGAATAATTTGTTCGCTTGGTAGTGTTTTTAACCAATTTGCAAAATTTTTATTTTGTCCTTTAATAATTTCTTCGGCCATGATTTTCTCTCTTTGCCTACTACCTATATTGTCATTAACAACTTGCTCTAAGTCGTCAATGGTATATAAAAACACATCATCAAGTCGTGCCACTTCAGGCTCAATGTCTCTAGGAACGGCAATATCAAGCATAAACATTGGCTTATGTTTGCGTAGTTTTAGTGCAGTTTCAATTAGGCCTTTACCGATAATTGGTACCGAAGCTGCAGTGGATGAAATAATAATATCAGCTTGGTGAATAACACTTGAAAAGTTTTTAAGACTAATGGATTGTGCACCATAAAGACTGGCAATTTTTTTTGCATTTTTTACCGTTCTATTGGCAACAATCATGTTTTTAACGCCTTTCTGATTGAGGTGCTGTGCACATAATTCAATCATCTCTCCAGCGCCAATTAACATCACGGTTTGTTCTGCTAAATCGGCAAAAATTTTCTCACTAAGTTTAACCGCACAATAAGCCACAGATACTGGCGAAGAGCCAATTTGTGTATCCGTTCTGACCTTTTTAGCGGTTGAAAATGCATGTTGAAATAATTTTTCCAATAGTTTGTTTAGTGTGCCAGCCTCTTTTGCAGTGTGATAAGCGTCTTTAAGCTGACCTAGTATTTGTGGCTCACCAAGTACCAACGAGTCTAGTCCTGTTGCTACATGGCAGATATGTTCAATTGCATTCTCATTTTCAAAATAATTAAAGTACGGATCGAGTGAACCACGCTCAATCTGGTGAGTATCACTTAGATAATCACTAAGAATTTTTTTGGCATTTTTTGAGTCTGAAACAACAACAATTTCTGATCGGTTGCAAGTGGAGAGAATCGCACAAGCGCTAATTTTATCAATAGACTTAAGTTTATTAAGTGCGTCAGTAAGATCATTAGCTGCAAACGCAACTTTTTCGCGCACGTCAACACTTGCGAGCTGATGATTGACACTTAAAATTGCAATATTCGACATTGAATTAAATTAAAAACCAAATAAGCGCTAGATTATACCCAAAGGGCGGGCTTTGCACTACAATGTAGATTATATGAAATACGTCACAATATTATTTATAGCCTTATTTTTACAAAGCTGCACAACAATTGAAACCAAACCAGTAAATATCAATCCACCACTAGCAGTTCCTACTGCGTGGCAAACACAAGGTAGGGTTGGTGTGGTGTTTGATGGTAAATCTAGGAGCGCAGGTTTTTCAGTTGACTTTAGACAGAACAATTACAAACTCACGCTAACTGCCACACTTGGACTTGGTCAGTTTGTCATTCAGTCTGACGACCAAAACCTATTAGTGAATGATAAAGTGGTCAATACTAACTTTAAACAATGGATGTTGAATGAATTTGGTTGGTATTTTCCTGTACAGAAATTACCTGACATATTGTTCAAGCATGATCAAAGAGTCACTGAAGATTGGACGATTAACATTGCTCGTTATCAAGCTGTTGACAGCATAAGCTATCCTAAGATTGTACGTCTTAACCACCGTAGTCAAGCAATTAAAATCAAATTGGTGCTTGGTGAAATTAATCAGTTAAAATGATAGAAAATTTTAACATTTAGTAATGATAGAACAAGACTCTTTAGTAGGCGCTCCAGACCAAGGAAATGAAGATATTGTCATGAAGTCGGTACGTCCGGATTCATTTTCTGAGTACATTGGTCAAGACGATGTTAAATCACAGATGGCATTGTTTATTGAGGCGGCTAAAAAGCGAGGCGATGTACTGGATCATTCACTGATTTACGGTCCTCCGGGTTTAGGAAAGACTACATTGGCTCATGTGATTGCCCATCAAATGGGCGCAGGTTTAAAGCAAACAGCCGGTCCAGTATTAGAGCGCTCTGGTGATCTTGCAGCGATTCTTACCAAACTCGAGCCTTATGATATTTTATTCATTGATGAGATACATCGACTTAACCCAGTGGTTGAAGAAATTCTTTATCCAGCCCTAGAAGATTTTAAACTTGATATTATGGTAGGTGAAGGTGTGGCAGCGCATTCAGTGCAGTTGGAACTTCCACCTTTTACTTTAATCGGTGCCACCACTAGAGCAGGAATGCTTACCTCGCCACTGAGAGATCGATTTGGTATTGTACAACGCTTGCAATTTTATAATGTGAAAGACTTAAAAACCATTGTTGAACGTTCGGCCAGTATTTTAGGTATTGAAATCGAATCGAATGGAGCGCTTGAAATTGCCAAACGCTCACGTGGCACACCCAGAATTGCTAATCGATTGTTGCGCCGAGTGCGTGATTTTGCGACAATAAAAACCAATGATATTATTCATCAACAAATTGCACATGAAGCACTATCAGTGCTTAAAGTAGATGAATTAGGCTTAGAACAACTAGATCGAGATTATTTGCACATCATTACCCAAAAATTCTCAGGTGGACCTGTGGGTTTGGATACACTTTCAACGGCCATTGGTGAAGAACGTGGAACTTTAGAAGACATGGTAGAGCCTTATTTAATTCAGCAGGGTTTTGTGATGCGCACACCGCGTGGTCGTAGTGCAACAGATTTAGCTTATTCGCACTTAGGTTTAACCAACAATACAAAAGAAAAAGATCTGTTTAGTTAATGAGTCAATTGCAAATTCGAGTTTATTACGAAGATACTGACAGTGGCGGTGTGGTTTATTATGCTAATTATCTTAAATTTATAGAAAGGGGGCGTAGTGAATTCCTTCGGTCATTAGGCTTTGAACAAGATGAGTTGACTAAGAAACAAAATATCATTTTTGCTGTTAAGTCATTATCTGCTGATTATCAATCTCCAGCACGATTTAATGATTTGTTAAATGTACAAACTCAAGTAGAAAAAATAGGCAAAGCAAGCTTAGTTTTTTCTCAGAAAATAACGAGTTTAGAGCAAAATAAGGTATTATTTACAGCACAAGTAATTGTGGCCTGTTTGGGGGCAGATAATTTTAAACCTTGTGCTATTCCAAGCATAATTTTGGATCAAGTCATTATGGAGAAAAACAATGGATAACGGTTTGTCAATTTTTAGTTTAATCATCAGTGCTGGTTTTGTAGTACAGGTAGTAATGTTTATTTTGGTGTTAATGAGTGTTTATTCTTGGACCATTATTCTGTCAAAAAAGAAAGTATTAATGGATGCTAGAAGAGATATTAAAAAGTTTCATAATAATTTTCTGACCAATCCTAATTTAGAAAAAATACACAATAAAATCCCTAATATTGTTTCAAAACGCAGTCCAATGGAGCATATTTTTGGTTCTGGATATGGTGAATTTACCCATTCTTCATCTTCTTCTAATCAGGCATTAATCATGAATTCTGAGCGCGCTTATCGTTCGATGAATACCACTGCTAATAATGAAGTTGACCATTTGGATGGAGGCTTATCTGTATTAGCAATGATTGCTTCATCAAGTCCATATATCGGTTTATTTGGCACTGTGTGGGGGATTATGCATTCATTCATTGGCTTGGCTTCTGTTAAACAAGCTACCATTGCTATTGTTGCCCCAGGTATTGCAGAAGCATTAATTGCAACAGCATTTGGTTTGTTTGCTGCCATTCCTGCAACCATGGCCTACAATCGTTTGGTTTCTCAGGTTGGGGCAATTGCCAACAAATACACTGCTTTTATTGAGGAGTTGTTTGTTATTTTCCAAAGACAAAAATAACTAAAAACAACGATGATCGAATTACCACAACGCATTAGACCACCTATAGATGCACAAATCAATATTGTTCCGTATATTGACGTGATGTTGGTTTTACTGGTTATTTTTATGATGACCACACCTATCATTCAACAAGGGATTGAGGTTGATCTTCCATCTGCTGAGGCAAAAATGGTGGATTTTACCGAGCAGTTGCCTACCGTTATTACCATTAACAAAGAAGGTGAATTCTTTATTAATTCATTGGATGAGGAAGCATCAGAGATTGAAGTAGGCGAAAGATTACCATTAGGAATTCTTGCAGGACGTGTTCGTGCACGATTAGATATTTATCCACAGATGAAGGTATTTGTTAGAGGTGATCAATATGTGGCTTATGGCACAGTGGTTTCACTTATGTCGTTCTTGCAAAAACAAGGTGTTGATAAAATAGGCATTATTACTGAATCTCCTGATGCAAAGTAATGAATAAAAAATAAAGATGAACACTGATTTTATCAAAAAAATAAAACTACCTAAGATTGCTAAAAGTCACCCAGTGGCTTTTTGGGTGACAGTAGCATTGCATTTTGTGCTGTTGATTGCACTTATGTTTTCAAGTCCACAAAGTTGGGAAATCCCCCAACAAGTAGCTAAATCTTCCTCTAAAGCTACCCCTAAGGCAGTAACGGTTGATTTAACTGAGATTAAAAAAGAAAAACAACGTTTGGTTGATCTAAAAAATAAAAGAGAAAAGCGCCTTAAGGACCTTCAGCGGGCTGAAAAGAAAGTAGAAAATGAACGCTATAAGGAACAACAAAGACTAAAAAAACTCAAAGTTAAAATTAAAAAGGAGAAAAAAG
>JAPYOZ010000024.1:12618-15298 GCA_029941485.1 Gammaproteobacteria bacterium
AGAGAACTTGCCCAAGAGGATATTTTAAATAAGCTAAAATCTAGCTATATCAACCAAATAGCCTCCAGAGTGAAAGAAAAATGGCGATACAATGGCGCTAAAGACAACTGGAGTTGTGATGTGTATATTCTACAAAATGTGAATGGTGATGTTAAAAGTGTAAATCTTCAATCTTGTAATATCGACAATAGCGCCAAAGCCGACTCGTTTAAAAATGCAATTAAACGCGCAGTGTACAAGGCATCTCCACTACCTCCTGCACCTGATAAAAATGTATTTGATCGTGAAATATTGTTTCATTTCAGAGTGAACTAACAATGGATTTTGATCAACTTGATGACACAGTAAAAATGAACATTACCCATCAATTGACGCAAATATTAGAACAGTGGAAATTGAGTGATCAAGATCAAATCAAGTTGTTAGGCTTGCCAAAATCATTTAAAGCTAGACATTTGTATCTTTATAGAAGGGGCGATAAGTCATTTGATTTTAATGATATTTTGATAAAGCGCGCAAAAATGCTTTTAGGAATTTATGAATCATTAGGAACTACTTATCCTACAAACCGAGATTACGCAGCCATTTGGCTTAAACGACCCGTTAAAAAATTTAAACATAAGGCTCCGTTAGAATTAATGCTCAGCGGTGAGGTTGGCATGAAGCGTGTTTGGTATTTTCTCGATTGCACTCAGAGTTGGCAAAATTAATGAACATTGAAGTCAAAACTCAAACTGAAGCACTTTATACCTTAAGAGTATTAACCAATGATACAGATGCGTTAATTGATGAAATTGCTGCATTGGCAAACAACAACAAAAAACAATTTCAACACGCGCCCGTTATTTTGGAGATTGAAGACAAAAATTTTCAAGCGAATGAGTTGGCGGTATTGGTTGAAATACTTACTCAAAATGACATGGTAGCAGTTGGTATTCGTTCGCGCAAGCAAGAGTTAGTTGATTTTGCTAAGTTCTCAGGTTTGGCAGTTTTTGGTAAATCATTAACTCCACCTAGTAAGCCAAAGTCTAAGCCGGTTAGCAAGGCGTTAACCAATACCAATAAAGATGTGTCTAGTCCGCATCAGTCTAAAGTCTATCAAGCACCAAAGATTGTAACCAATAAGGTTTATTCATCTACACAGATAGTGGCCAAAGACAGTGACTTGGTTTTATTAAAAGCAGTAAGATCAGGTGCTGAAGTGATGTCATACGGCTCTATTTCGGCTTATAAAGAAGTGCAAGGACAATTATTTGCCGGTATTTTTGGCGATGAGAAGGCCACCATATTTATCCAATCGTTTAATGCACAATTGGTATCCATTGCCGGTATTTACAAAAAATTTGACGTTGTGCCGACCAAGCTTTATGCACGTTCGGTAATGATTGATTTAATAGACGGGAAATTAAGGTTTCAAATAATATGATTACGCAAGATTTTTTATTAGAACTTGGTACTGAAGAGTTGCCACCTAAGTTATTGAGGCAGTTATCAAATTCACTGACCAATAACTTGACCGATCAATTGTCTGAACTTAATTTATCGTACTCTAAGGCGACTTCTTTTGCTACACCAAGACGATTAGCGCTAATTATTAGTGATTTACAGTTGCAGCAAGATGACCAAATTATTGAGCGTAAAGGTCCTGCATTAAGCGCGCCTGATCAAGCGGTAGAAGGGTTTGCAAAATCTTGCGGTGTAAATAAAAAAAAGCTTTCTCATAAGGTTTTTGGTAAGGTGGATTATTATTTTTTTAGTAAAGAACAGAAGGGATTAAAAACTACAGATTTACTTGAAAGTATTGTTGACACAGCCATTAGAAAAATCCCCATTGCCAAACCAATGCGTTGGGGTGATTTAGATTTTACTTTTGTGCGACCAACGCATTGGTTAATTATGTTGCTTGGTAATAGTGTCGTATCTGCCAATGTAATGGGTTTGAATGCTGGTAATGCTACTAAAGGGTTACGCTTCACTGGAGAGCAATCATTTGATATTGACAATGCTGGTCATTATCGACAAATTTTATTTGATAAGGCGCACATTGAAGTTGATTTTGACGCACGTAAAGAAATTATTCGAAAGCAAGTTATGCAAGTGGCTTTGGATAATAAAGCAAACGCTATTATTGATGAATCATTATTAGATGAGGTGTGTGCATTGGTTGAATACCCGTGCGCATTTTCGGGTGGCTTTGATGCAAGATTTTTAGATGTACCAGAAGAGGCGCTCATCTCTGCCATGAAATCACACCAAAAGTATTTCCACATGGTGGATGATAATGGTAAATTATTACCAGCCTTTATCTCGGTTGCCAACATTGAGTCTAGCGATTTATCAGTGATTATCGATGGTAACGAGCGCGTGATTAGACCACGCCTTAGTGATTCAGAATTTTTCTGGGAAAAAGACAAGGCCGTATCCCTAGAGTCTCGATTAAGCAAACTTAATGATGTTTTGTTTATGAAGTCACTTGGCTCAATGGGTGATAAAGTTAAACGCATTGAATCACTTTCAAGCTATATTGCAGATGTGATTGGTGCAGATGTAGATAATGCAACGCGTGCAGGGTTATTGTCAAAATCAGATTTAGTGTCTGACATGGTCGGTGAGTTTGCTGATCTGCAAGGTGTGATGGGTGGTTATTATGCATTGAATGATGGTGAAGACACTGCTGTGG
>JAPYOZ010000025.1 GCA_029941485.1 Gammaproteobacteria bacterium
CCAGCTGCAATTGCCACGGGTGTGAGTGGCGCTCTACCAGTGGCATCACCAAGTGCAAATATGTTATCAATATTGGTAGCTTGGAATTTATCGGTTGGAATAAATCCATGCTGGTCACATTCAACACCTGCATTTTCTAAACCAAGATGCTGGGTCATTGGGTTTCTACCCACGGCCCAGATGATTTGATCAAAACCAGAAAATTCGCCTTTGTTAGTAATAATGGTTTTATCATCGGTGACTTTATCAATTTGAGATCCGTGATGGATAGTAATACCATGCTCTGTATAGTCTTTATCCAGTGCGGTTTGAATCATTGAATCAAAGCCTCTAAGCAAGGTATCAGCACGGCCAAAAATCTCCACTTCTGAGCCAAGCGCATTGAGTACACCTGCTAGCTCTACGCCAATATAGCCACCACCAATCACAGCTACTTTTTTAGGTAAGTCTTCTAGTTCAAAAAAATCGTCCGAGGTAATGCCGTACTGAGCTCCTTCAATATGAGGAATGGCAGGCTCACCGCCAGGTGAAAGTACGATATGATCAGCAGTATAAGTTTCACCATTAACAGATACGGTATTTTTATCAATTAATTTACCAAAGCCATGTAAATAATCAATCCCAAGTTTTTCAAGATACCCGTGCCACCAGTTCGTAATATTGTCGATGTAATTATCTCTTCCTGCTATTAAGCTTTTCCATGAAAAACTTTTTTGTTCAATATCAAAACCAAACCCTTTAGCATTTTTAATTTGTGTGGCAGTATTGGCAGCAAACCACATGACTTTTTTAGGAACACAACCTGCATTGACACAAGTTCCACCAACTTTTTTAACTTCAATAACACAACATTTTTTGCCGTATTCACTGGCACGTTCAACTGCTGACAAACCACCAGATCCAGCACCAATGGCTATCATATCGTAATGTTTACTCATTATTTTTTTTCCTTTTAATATCCAGCTTTAAGACTGGCTTCAATAAATTTGTCTAAATTACCATCTAGAACATCTTGTGTGTTGGTTGATTCTACTCCAGTGCGTAAATCTTTAATACGTGATTGATCCAATACATAAGAGCGAATTTGATGCCCCCAGCCAATATCAGACTTTGCATCTTCCTGCTCTTGGCTTTCGCTATTACGTTTTTGCATCTCGAGTTCATAAAGCTTAGATTTTAACTGTTTCATGGCTTGGTCTTTGTTGGCGTGCTGGCTTCGGCCATCTTGACATTGAACCACGGTGCTAGTCGGTAAGTGGGTAATACGAACTGCTGAATCGGTTTTATTAACGTGCTGACCGCCCGCACCACTAGCGCGATAAGTGTCAATACGAATATCAGCCTTGTTGATTTCAATATCAATGTTATCGTCCACTTCAGGGGATACGAACACGGATGAGAAAGAAGTATGGCGCTTCCCATTCGCATTAAATGGAGATTTTCTGACTAAGCGATGGATGCCAATTTCACTACGCAACCAACCAAATGCATAGTCGCCATCAAAATGAATGGTGGCTGATTTAATACCTGCAACTTCACCCGCAGAAACCTCCATTAATTTGACTTTAAATTTATGCTTCTCTCCCCAGCGTAGATACATTCTTAAAATCATTTCTGCCCAATCTTGTGCTTCGGTTCCGCCCGAGCCAGACTGAATGTCCAAATAAGCTGAATTGGCATCCAGTTCACCACTGAACATGCGTTCAAATTCTAATTTTTCAATTGAAGACTCAATGCTGCTTAAATCGTTAATAACACTTGTGGCGGTATCTTCATCATCTTCAGATTGCGCCATGTCTAGCAATTCTTTGGCATCCTCTAAAACAGTATTCGCCTCATCAAAGGTTTGGCAAATTGATTCTAGTTTTGATTTCTCTTGACCTAAGGCTTGAGCTATTTCTGGGTTAGACCAAACATCTGGATTTTCCATTTCTAGCAAAACCTCTTCGAGTCGACCTTGTTTTTCTTCTAAGTCAAGGTGCGCAGATAAAATAGAAGAGCGCTCTATTAGATCTTCTATTTTTTGATAAGTAGGTGAGAGTTCCATGAGAGTGTATTTTACTGATTGGTGGGCATAAAAAAAGCCCCAAAAGGGGCTTTTTATTAAATCAGTAAAGTTATTTTCTTAAACTTAGACGACCAATTAAATCAGAATAATCGCTTACGTTGGTGTTTTTAAGGTAAGTGAGTAATTTCTTACGCTGAGAAACTAAATGCAAAAGACCTCTTCTTGAATGGTGATCTTTTTTGTGAGTCTTAAAATGCTCAGTCAGGTGTTTAATGCGAGCAGTTAATAAGGCAACTTGTACATTAGTTGAACCTGTGTCATTCGCATCTTTTTGAAAATCTTTAATAATTGCTTGTGTATCAATTGACATAATCAGTATAAATAATAGTAAATCAGAATTTTTTAAAGGGCTAATTATACGCTAATTTACTTTTACGTTCTAACACTTAAAGTAAAAAAATATTAGAAAGATTTAAATGTCTTTGTAAAAAAAATCTTCACCTTTTGGTCTTGTTTTAAAGCGTTTGTGAATCCATAAATACTGTTCAGGTGCTTTTAAAATTTGATTTTGTAAAATTTTATTGGTTTTAGTGGCGTCCATTATGGCATCATCACTCGGGTAATTTTTTAAAGGCTGTTCGAAGTTCATCTCATAGCCAGTATCGGTTCTGATAAAAAAATAAGGGATAACTGTTGTATTTTTTGCTTTTGCCAAGCGTGCAGTGGCCGCAACAGTAGCCGTTTGAATGTTGAAAAAAGGCGCGAATACAGAATTTTTTTCACCTAAATCTTGATCAGGCGCATACCAAATTGGCAATCCATTTTTAATGGCTTTCATCATTGAACGAGTGTCTTGTGTTTTAATCATGACTGCACCATTATCAACAAAGCCTCTACGCATCACTTCATCAAACAATGGGTTGTCTTGTGGGCGATAGATATTAGCAATTGTGTGTTTTAATAAAAGCGCTCTAGAGCCTAACATTAAAGGCATAAAGTGTGCAGCCAGTAAGATGACACTTTGATCCTTTTTTAATGCATTAAGTAGATAGTACTCATTATTAATGGTAATAATTTTTTTGATTTTTCCATTGTTGGCAAAATAAGCATTAGCAGTTTCAAAAATAGAAATACCAATGGATTCAAAATTTTGCCTGACTAAACTTTCAACTTGCGTAAGATTTTTGTTTGGAAAGCAACGAGAAACGTTAATAAAAGCAATTTTTCTAAAACGACCCATTAATGGGTAAAGTAATTTTCCAATGCCCTTTCCTAAAACAACTTGCAGGGAAAAGGGCAGTTTAGCACCTAACCTCATAAAAAAAATTAATACCCACGTTGGGATAAATTTAGGATGATAAAAATTTGTTTTTGTCATTAAAATAAGATTTTACGTTTTTATTTTTTTGTTTTCAACATGCCTTTTATTAATAATGATTTTATCAATGATTTATCCAATCAAGTAGATATTGTTGATCTAATTAATAGGCGTGTACCTCTTAAAAAAGCAGGCAAAGATTACAAAGCGTGCTGTCCTTTTCACGATGAAAAGACTCCTTCGTTCACCGTCGTCGCTGACAAACAGTACTATCATTGTTTTGGTTGTGGTGAGAATGGTAGCGCCATTGATTTTGTAATGAAGTATGACCACTTAAATTTTACAGAAGCAGTAGAAGTAGTGGCTAGTGAATCAGGCATTAGTGTGGTGTACGATCAAAATGCTCAACCGGTGGATCCTAAAATTAAGCGTTATCGTGATTTAATGCAAAAGGTTAGTGAGTTTTATCAATATCAATTAAAAAACTCTCCAGCAAAAAATAAAGTCGTTACTTACGCAAAAAATAGAGGCATTACTGGGAAAATTGCCAAACGTTTTGATTTGGGTTTTGCGCCACCCGGATGGAGCGGTTTGTTTGATCATTTCAAGCAAGATTTAGAAGTTGTTAAAGATTTGGTAGAGATGGGGTTATTGGTCGCTAAGAAAGATAAACAAGGTGAGTATTACGATCGTTTTCGTGATCGCCTTATGTTCCCAATTCATAATGCTAAGGGCGATGTGATTGCTTTTGGTGGTCGAGTTCTGTCTGAAAAAGACAAGCCTAAATATTTAAATTCACCTGAAACACCGATTTTCCATAAATCCAAAGAACTTTATGGGTTGCACCATGCACGCAAACATTCACATTCCATTGATTATATATTGGTGGTTGAAGGTTATATGGATGTGGTGGCCTTGCACCAAGGTGGTATTACCTCTACAGTCGCCACGTTGGGTACGGCTACTACGCCTCAACACTTACAAACATTATCACGCACAACTGACACCATTATTTTTTGTTTTGATGGTGACAGAGCAGGGCGTGCCGCTGCATGGAAAGCGCTTCAAATTACATTGCCTATTATCAAGACAGGACTAGTTGTTAAGTTTTTATTCTTGCCTGACGGTGAAGACCCCGATACTTTAGTTAAAAAAGAATCGTTAAAGGATTTTGAAGTGCGCATTGAAAAAGCACATACATTGAGTAAATTTTTATTTGACCACGTAAAAGCGGAATTAGATTTTGACACCATTGAAGGCAAAACTCTATTCATAGAAAAGGCAAAAGTTTTGATTAATCAAGTTACGTATGATCTTTATCATCAGCAGTTAATTGAGGGTGTAGCGCAGGAGGTAGGGCAAAGTGTTGAACAGGTTAAAAAAGTATTTGACCAGCAAGATCAGTCATCTCAAATGCCATCAGTTGATGAGCCACCAATGCCTCACATGGGGGAGCATTTTTCGGATTTTCCGCCATCAGAACCAATCGTTGTACAAGGTCCTAATGCAAAAGGGTTGAGGTCTAAAATGATTACTTTATTACTCAACTATCCATCGCTTGCTTATGAAAATAATACGGTTGAAGTTAGGGTTAGAGGGCTTAAAAAAATAGATAAAAAATTTGAAATTTTATTAGAACTGGTTCAATCCGCTCAAATGATTGAAGAACATGACATTACTCAAGAGGAATTAATTAAGCCTTTTAAGAATAAAAACACAATTTACAATCGCCTTAATCAGCTTTGTATTATGGAGCCGTATTTGAGTGAGACACAAGCAAAAGAGGAGTTTCTGGGTGCTTTGTATACTTGTGAAAAGCAACAAAAAAACACTCAAAACAAAGCCTTTATTAATAACGCAAGTACCATTGAGGAGCGAAAAAAAGTAATGGAAAATATTCAAAAAGGCAAACTTAAGAAAAAATAACTTTATTTGCCTGCCATCAGTTTTATGGATTTGTCATTACTCAGAATGTTAGTCATTGCTTTTTGAAATACGATCGCTGCAGAATTTGAACCTTGGCAAGGTCTTTTTTTATTTGGCGAATTTCTGACATGACATTTTTTAGGGTAGTCAAGGCGTATAGCCATGATGTATTTTGGATTTTCAACCGGCACAAAGCCAGTAAAAAACGTGCGAATAGCACCGTCTTTACTGTAACCTTTTTTTCCTTTAATTTTCATTTCAGCCGTTCCAGTTTTGCCAGCAATGTTATAGCCCTTTATATCTGACCAATAGCCGGAACCGTCATTGGAAGCGACCGAATCTAATAATTGCGCTATTTTTTTAGTGGATTTTGGTGTGAATACTTGCATTGTGTCTGCAACGGTATTTGCTCCTTTAACAAGTTTTAATGGTGGTACAGCACCTTGATTGGCAAATACCAAGTAGGCCCTAGCAAGCTGAGCAAGATTTGTATTCATTGGGCCATAACCAAACGATAATGTGCGTTTATCCGCAAGCCCCCACGAAGCAAAATGTTTCAGTATTCCTGAATTTTCAATTCTAGGGATTAAACCTAGTGGATGACCAAACCCAAGCTTATTCCACGTATTGTAGGTATCTTCTTCATTGAGCTTTTCTGAAACTATTACAGTGCCTTGATTATGAGATTTTTGTAGAATTTTCTTAACTGTCATGCAAGTGTAGTCGCCTTGACGTTTGACATATTTCATATGTTTAGTAACATCAAAGCATTCATTTTCAGTGGCCGTGATTTTGTTTTGATCTAGCGCCAAAAGCATGGTGAAAGGTTTCATGGTGGAGCCTGGCTCTACCATGTCAGATAAAACTCGATTGCGATAGTTTTCTGCATTGTAAATACTTCGATCGTTTGGATCGTCTGCAGGATAGTTGACCATTGCCAAAACTTCACCATTAGGCATCAAAATAATGGCTGAACCCGAGTTTGCTTCGTGTTTTTTAACGGCGTTTTTTATCGCCGTATAAGCATGAAATTGAATCTTAGCATCAATGGTTAGTTTGATGTCTTGACCATGCTTTAAAGAACTAATAGTATTTGGATTAAAGTAAGACCCTTGAGAATCCTGATCGTAGCTTAGTTGTTTTTTTCCATCTTGACCGGCAAGAATATAGTTAAATTCAGTTTCGATGCCAGAATCACGATTGCTACGACCTAATAGCGGTGCAAGTGAAGCACCTTTTGGGTAAGACCTGTAGCTGTCTTGTTGCAATGCCAAGCCTGCAATTTTTTCTTTTTTACAATCAGAAATTTTACTATAGGTAGTTTGTATTGTCTTGATCTTTAAGGCGGATAAAACTTTGTCTAACAATTTAACCTTGTCTTTTTTCTTTTCAATTTTGCAAACTTTTATTCTTTCTTTTTGGAGTTTTCTAATGTTACTAATGATTGGGTCCGTCAACAGTAGGTTTTTTTTAATGATTAAATGACGACTGCCAATTTTTCTTTTTTTTGCCAAAATTTCTCTCAATCTTTTGCTTGGCATATTCAGTGCATCTGCCAGCATTGGAATGTATTCAAGCTGAACTTTGGTTGAGTCTAAATTTACTTTTTTTAAGATTAGACTACTAGCAAGCACTTCATTATTCCTGTCTAAAATGTCTCCACGGCGTGCCGTTTCTTTTAATTTGCTAATGGTTTGTTTAACGCCTTTTTCTTGCAGTGAAATCTCACCTGCATTAAGTTGGTTGATGCTAATTATTCTAAAGGCAAAACCTAAAAATAAAAACACAAAAAGGTACTTGATAAAGCCCTGCCTTATCCAAAAATTTTGTACTTTAAATACTCTGAACAGGCGTTTTTTAGTCATAATAAAATTTGCTCAGTTGATCTTGGGACTTCCATTTTTAAGGACTTAATCGCCCTGTCTTTGATTTGATTACCACTAACGATTTGTGAATGCTCGGTCAATAATTGTTTATGTATTGCCATTGTTTTATTGTATTTAACCTCAACCTTATCCAGCTTAAGGTAGAGTGTTCGCATGTCAAAATTCCAAATAATGGTATAAACCGACAACACAACAATTGAAACACCAAGCAGTGTATTAATTTTTGCCTTAGTGGAGAAATTATTTAGCATTTTTCTACTTTCAGTGTGCTGCGTTGCGCGATTCTTAAAATTGCGCTTCTTGAGCGTTTATTGGTTTGTACTTCCTCTTTACTGGCGAATTTTTTGCCCAGATCCTTAAATACAGTTTCTTTGATTTCACTGTCCATAATTGGCAGTCCTTTTGGTGCTTGCTTTTGTCTGGAATATTTTTGAATAAATTGTTTGACAATTCGATCTTCAATCGAATGAAAACTAATGACAACAAGCCTGCCACCGGCTGCTAAGAGCTCGATGGCCTGTTCCAAAGTTTCTGAGAGTTGTCTTAACTCTTGATTAATAAAAATCCGTATCGCTTGAAATGAGCGAGTAGCAGGATGCTTATTTTTTTGCACTTTAATCACAGAGGCAATAATGTTGGCCAGTTGCAAAGTTGTATCAATGCTTTTATCTTGTTGATATCTTTTAATGGCACTAGCAATTCTTCTACTTTTTCTTTCTTCACCGTATTGATACAAGACATCGGCGATTTCCGTTTCATCAGCCGTTGATAGCCATTGTGCTGCACTCAGACCTTGAGTTTGATCCATGCGCATGTCTAAAGGGCCATCTTGGTTAAAGCTAAAACCTCGTTGAGCATTGTCCAGTTGTGGCGATGAAACACCTAAATCCATTAAAATCCCATCAATTTTCCCTGTCAGTCCGCGCTTGTCTAGCAGTGTTAACATATTGGAAAAAGCACTGTGAATAACTTCCAGTTGGTCGCCGTTGAAATTTTCTTTAGCGTAATGAACAGCACTAATGTCTCGATCAAAAGCAATTACTTTGCCAGAACCACTTAATTGATTCAAAATTCCACGTGTGTGCCCACCACGACCAAAAGTTGCATCAATGTAAATACCGTTATTTTTTATATTCAACCCTTTGATTGATTCATCGAACATCACTGATTGATGTTGATTGCTCGTCATAACGACAGCTGGGCAATCTCTACTGGGATGGTTTCTCTTCTACTGAGTGAATCAAGACTTTCAAGTTGTTTACTCCAAGTGTTTTCATCCCATAATTCAAAATTATGCCCTTGTCCGCTCATGATGATTTTTTTGCCTAAATTTGCGTATTCTCTTAGTGCGCCAGGAATAAGAATGCGTGATGCTTTATCAAGCTCACAATCAGTGGCATGGCCAATTAGTTTACGTTTAAGTCGTTTGGTGTGAATGTTCAGTGAAGGCAGTTCACTGACTTTTTGTTCGAGTTTTTGCCAATCTCCTAAAGGATAGAGGAGTAAGCAAGCATCGTCAGGATGGATACTAATCACCATTTTCCCGCCGCAAGTTTTATCAATTTGCGTTTGGTGGCGCGTAGGAACTTTTAATCGCCCTTTAGCGTCAATGGTTAAATTATGTACCCCCCTAAACATATACCCCCCAAGGCTTGATGCATTACGTTATGCGACTGCAGCGTAACTTAAGGACAGAATGATTGCTGCCGCTGTGTATATAAAAGTGTGTAGTGTTGTTTCCATGTTCCCCTCTAATGGTGATGTAAAAATATCAACTCCTCAAGTCAATAAAGTACATTTTATACCACTTTAGTCCACTTACAGCCACTTTTGCTCTAAAAAAATATCGGAAATAATCGAAATGGCTCTAAACGCCATGTAAAACAAGGGTTTTGGTTGTTGTAACGCGATAAAAATACTCGTTTTAAGCCTTAAAAATAGTATTTTTTTGTCAAAAATATCGCTTTTATTACTCTTTTATCGAATAAGGTTTGTTGGGTGCTTAAAATTTTTGAAATTTTCAAAATGGATGTTTTTTTGAATAAGTTAACCGTGTAAAGCGTTATTTGATATGATGTGCAGAATTAAAACGTGATATCGATAAAGGGGAGTATGGAATATCATTTAATTCATAAAGATACCATTGGTACTGTGCTTGACAAGGCGCGTCAGTATCGTTCGTTGAATGAACCAGATTTGGCGATTAGTATTTGCATTGATGTTTTTGCGGTGGATCCTGATAATCAAGATGCTTTGGTGGTTTATATTTTGGCTTTAACAGACCAATGCTCGCATGGTGGTACCAAGGTTCAGTATCAGAAAATTACCGAGATAATTGCTCGGCTTGAGTCTGAGTTTCATCGGACTTATTACACTGGGATTTTTCTTGAACGCAAGGCCAGAGCATTACTTAAAAATCCAATGTCGCAATCTTTTGCTTATGAGGGACTAATGGAGGCCATCACTCAATACAAAATTTCTGAAAAAATAGCGCCAAAACATTGTTCTGATCCGATTTTACGTTATAACTCTTGTTTACGCACTATTGAAAAAGAACATTTACAACCTAGAGCGGAGTTTGATGAACTTTACTAATTCAGTTGTTGGCAAAAGATGGATGGCATTTGCCGGCATTGTGTGGTTTGCTTATGTTGTTTTTCACATGGTTAGTTTGTTAAATTTTCATGCAGGTAAAGAGATTTTTAATGATTTTTACACTTGGTTTAATCAATTACCCTTTTATTATTTAATGGTAGCGGTTTTGATTTTTTCTTTAGGGTTGCATGTTTTTACAGCGATATCTCGCCAGCTTGCTAATAATAAAAGTAAAGGTGTTGGCAATAAAAAACCGTATCCAAAAGAAATCCCTAGAGTTGTTGCTTGGAGTGGTGCAAGTACTTTATTGATGTTTGTTGTGTTTCATTTTGTGCAAATGCAATTACTAGATCAAACGGATTTGCACCAACAGCTACTTAATATTTTCACTCAACCAATCATGTTGATCGTTTATGTTCTTGGCACGATTACACTGAGTACACATTTGCACCACGCGCTGAGTAACGTGCTACAAACTTTAGGTGTTTCATCCAAACAAAATAATCCATGGGTTGTTTTAATAGTGCTTATTTTGTTTTTTGGTTTTGTTTCTGTGCCAGTGAGTATTATTTATGCTTAATTCTTTTGAACCTAATGGCCCATTAGAGAGTCGTTGGAAAAAGCATTTATTTGACTTAGCACTGGTGGCACCACAAAACCGAGATAAACATAAAATTATTGTTATCGGTACTGGACTTGCAGGTGCGTCTTTGTGTGCAACTTTGGGTGAGGCGGGCTATCGAGTAAGTTCATTTTGTTTTCAAGACTCGCCACGTCGAGCACATTCTATTGCTGCACAGGGCGGTATCAATGCAACCAAAAATTATCAAAATGATGGCGATAGTGTTTGGCGATTGTTTTATGACACCATTAAAGGCGGTGACTTTAGGGCAAGAGAATCCAATGTGTATCGCCTAGCTGAACTTAGTAATAATATTATTGACCAAGCGGTAGCGCAAGGTGTGCCATTTGCACGTGAATATAGCGGCTATTTGGCTAATCGATCGTTTGGCGGTACACAGGTTTCTCGTACTTTTTACGCACGTGGGCAAACCGGACAACAGCTGCTTTTAGGTGCATATAGTGCTATGAGTCGACAAGTTGAAAGTGGGCGAGTAACACATCATTCTCGTGCTGAAATGTTGGAAATTATCACTATTGATGGAAAAGCGCGTGGCGTGGTAGTACGTGATTTGGTGAGTGGTGAGCTGACAACGCATACGGCAGATTGTGTGGTGTTGTGCACAGGTGGTTATTCGAATGCTTATTATTTATCTACCAATGCAAAAGGTTGCAATACCTCAGCTACTTGGCGTGCTTTTAAGCAAGGTGCTTTTTTTGCCAATCCAAGTTTTACTCAGATTCACCCAACCTGTGTTCCGCCTACCGTGGAGAACCAGTCAAAGTTGACTTTAATGAGCGAGTCTCTTAGGAACGATGGACGCATATGGGCGCCTAAAAAAATAGAGGATTGTGAGAAAAATCCAGCTGACATTAAAGAGCAAGATCGAGATTATTTTTTAGAGCGAATGTACCCTGCATTTGCTAATTTGGTACCACGTGATGTCGCATCCCGTGCAGTGAAGCATATCTGCGATGAGGGTCGTGGTGTTGGGGCGAAGATTCACGGTAAGCGTTTGGGTGTGTACCTAGATTTTACGGATGTGATTAATAAAATAGGGTTAGCAGAGGTAGAGGAAAAATACGGTAATTTATTTGAGATGTATGAGCGCATTACCAACGAGGATCCATACACAACACCGATGAAAATTTATCCAGCGCCGCATTATTCAATGGGCGGTTTGTGGGTGGATTACAATTTAATGACCACGCTTGATGGTTTGTTTGCTGGGGGTGAGGCCAATTTTTCAGATCACGGTGCTAATCGACTTGGGGCATCGGCCCTCATGCAAGGCTTGGCAGATGGCTATTTTATCCTGCCACAGACCATTGCTAATTATTTGGCTAGAAATACCTTTGATAACATTGATGAGCATGAACAAGTTCAGCAAGCACTGGATCTCGTAAAAGATAGAATTAATAAACTCATGCACGCACCTGATGCACAGTATTCGCCAGAACATTTTCATCAAAAATTAGGGAAAATATTATGGGATGCTTGTGGCATGTCTCGTGAGCAGGCAAGGCTTGCTCAGGCTATTGATGAAATTAAAGCGCTAGAAATAGAATTTTGGAAAAAAATTAAAGTAACGGGTGTTGATAAAGATCTTAATCAAACCCTGGAACGTGCAGGGCGCGTGGCTGATTTTATCGAGCTTGGTATTTTAATGTGTAAAGATGCGCTAAATCGTGAAGAGTCTTGTGGCGCACATGCGCGAGTGGAGCATTTATCACCGAGCGGTGAAGCCAAGCGCAATGACGAAGAGTTTTCTTTTGTTGCGGCTTGGGAATATCAACAAGATGAGGTTAAATTGCACGAAGAACACCTGCACTTTGAATTTATTAAGCCAACAGTCAGGAATTACAAATGATATTTACCTTGCACATTTGGCGTCAAAAAACCACTGATATCAGTGGTGATTTTGTCACTTATCAAGTTGATAACATTGATGACGATACTTCATTTTTAGAAATGTTGGACCAGTTAAACGAGCAGTTAATCACCAAGGGTGAAGATTGCATTGTGTTTGATTACGATTGTCGAGAAGGTATTTGCGGCGCTTGTTCACTGGTGATTAACGGCCATCCACATGGAGAGAAATCGGCCACAACCACGTGTCAGTTGTACATGCGCGAGTATAAAAATCAAACTGAGCTTTGGGTTGAGCCTTGGCGTGCCAGTAGTTTTCCGGTGATAAAAGATTTAACGGTTGATCGCTCATCGTTTGATCGGATCATTCAATCGGGTGGCTACGTATCCGTGCATACTGGTTTGGCGCCTGAGGCTAACAACACTCTAGTGGAAAAACACGCTTCTGACGAGGCGTTTAATGCGGCTACTTGTATTGGTTGTGGTGCTTGTGTGGCTGTGTGTCCGAATGCGAGTGCTTCATTATTTGTTTCAGCTAAAATTTCACACTTAGCTTTATTGCCTCAAGGTGAGATTGAAAACGAGAATCGGTCAAGACGTATGATTAAAAAGATGGGTGACGAAGGATTTGGCAGTTGTTCTAATCATCGGCATTGTGAGCGTGTGTGCCCTAAAGGAATTTCGTTACAAAACATTACTCGAATGAATCGTATTCTTGGCTAGATTTCTTTAATCAATCCCTTGATAGCTTGAGCCGAAGCATTAAAATCTTGTTGTTCTTTATCAGTAAAGTCCAGTTCAACAATTTTTTCCACACCGTTTTTACCCAGTACAACTGGCACACCAATGGCGATATCAGTTTGTCCGTATTCACCCTCGAGCATAGTGATGCATGGCAGTAGTCGATGTTTGTTGTGCACAATGGCTTCAACCATAATGGTAACGGCTGCACCCGGCGCATCGTAAGCGCTGGATTTTTGCTTAAGATTAAGGATTTCTGCACCACCATTACGGGTGCGTTGAATTAATCGATCAATGGTTTTTTGATCAAGCAAGTGCTCTATAGAAATACCACTCACTGTAGTGAATCTTGGCAATGGTACCATGGTGTCGCCGTGTCCTCCAAGTACCATGGCTTGAATGTCGTTAATGGAATAATCAGTTTCCATGGCGATAAAACTTGATAGGCGCATTGAATCTAAAATACCCGCTTGACCCATGATTCGATTGCGTGGCCAATTAGCCTTTTGATTGGCGTAATAAGTAAGCACATCGACTGGATTAGAAACCACAATCACATAGGCATCCGGTGCGTACTCAATAATACCATCCATAATTTCATCAATGATTTTAAGGTTAATGGCTAGTACATCGGCTCTGTCCATGCCAGGTTTTCTTGGCATACCAGCGGTAATAATAATAATGTTAGAATCTTGAATATTGGAAATATCACTTGCACCCATAAGTCCGGCATCAAAATGATAAACACTGGAGGTTTCTTGAATATCGAGAGCCACACCTTTGGCGTATTGCTCGTCAAGATCAATCAGTACAATTTGTTGTGCCAATTTTTGAATAGCGAGCATTTGTGCGGTACTTTCACCGACTCGGCCAGCACCCACAATACTGATTTTATTAACCACGTGAACTCCTTATTTAATACTTATATAATAAGCGTTATTATTCTAGTCATAATATTAACCCAAAATGAGTAAAGAGTTTCACAAATTAGCACTTGATTATCACCAAGGTAAAAGACCTGGGAAGATTTTTGTTTCTTCGCATAAATCCTTAGAAACGCATGAAGACTTGTCTTTGGCTTACACGCCTGGTGTGGCAGCCCCAGTTAGGGAAATTGATGAGGACAAATCCAAGGTTTATGACTATACGATTAAAGGTAATTTAGTCGCAGTGATTACTGATGGTTCGGCTGTATTAGGGCTCGGAAATATTGGCCCTTTAGCAGCTAAACCCGTCATGGAGGGTAAAAGTGTGTTGTTTAAACGTTTTGCTGATATTGACGTGTTTGATATTGAAGTCGACACTCAAGATGTGGATGAGTTTGTGCAAACGGTTAAAAACATTGCCCCTACTTTTGGGGGTATTAATTTAGAAGATATTTCTGCCCCTCGTTGTTTTGAAATTGAACAGCGTTTAATTGAGGAGCTTGATATTCCTGTTTTTCATGATGATCAACACGGTACAGCAATCATCATTGCAGCGGGTTTGTTAAACGCGTTAGAAATTCAAGAAAAAACACTGGAAAATGCAACGTTGACTTGTTTGGGCGCAGGTGCTGCCGGCATCGCCACGCTTGATCTTTTGTGTGAATTAGGCTTTAAAAAAGACAACATATTGTTGGTGGATTCAAAAGGCATTGTCACTAATAATCGGGAAAATTTAAGCAAGGAAAAAACTCGTTATGCATCCAATACTGAACAACAAACATTGGCAGATGCGATGGACGGATGCGATGTCTTTGTAGGCGTTGCTTCGGCTAATTTAGTGTCAAAAGACATGGTGAAATCGATGGCAGATAAACCCATTGTGTTTGCTTTGTCAAACCCTGATCCGGAAATTTCACCCGCCGATGCAAACTCGGTGCGTGATGATTTGATCATGGCAACAGGGCGAAGTGATTATTCAAATCAGGTAAATAACGTATTGGGCTTTCCATTTATTTTCAGAGGTGCGCTTGATGCTAAAGCCAGTGAAATAAATTTGGTGATGAAAATTGCAGCCGTTAATGCGCTCAGAGATTTGGCAAAATTAGAAGTTCCAGCGGAAGTTTTAAAAACGTATGGTATTGATTCGTTAGCCTTTGGTAAGGACTATATTATCCCTAAACCTTTTGATCCAAGACTGATTACATCGGTACCCAAAGCGGTGTTTGACGCGGCAAAATCCAGTGGCGTTTCAAGGCTTTAACAACCCTTAATTTCGATACAAAAAAAACTATCTAAATCTCCTTGTTAATCAAGAATAGTTATGGGATAATGGCCGATTGTTTTTGGAGAGATTT
>JAPYOZ010000026.1 GCA_029941485.1 Gammaproteobacteria bacterium
ATTTTCAACGGTTGCACCAGACATTGACGAATCCAGAAAAAATGGTGAAACACCAAAACAACTGGTGTATCGACTGGCCGAAGAAAAGGCAGCTGAAGTTGCCAAAACACAAAGCGGGCTGATTATTGCCTCAGACCAAGTGGCGACGCTGGGTAGTGGCACACAAGTTGACGATGTCATCTTAACCAAACCACGCTCGCACGAAAATGCCATCAAGCAACTTCAACAAAGTTCTGGAAATACGGTGACATTCGTTACAAGTTTGACACTTTTAAATACAAATACCAACAATATACAAACAATTGTTGAAATATTTAAAGTGGTTTTTAAGGTCTTAACCACCAAACAAATTGACAACTACCTGAAAAAAGAACAGCCTTACAACTGTGCAGGTAGTTTTAAATCTGAATCATTGGGCATTAGCTTGTTTGAACGCTTAGAGGGGAACGATCCAAACACGCTGATTGGTTTGCCACTGATTCAACTCATCAAAATGCTAGAAAACGAAGGTGTGGACATTCTAGAAAATCAGTAATGTCACAACTCTATTCACGGGATTCTACACCGTTTAAATCTGTACAAAAATTTCATTGGGGTTCACTCTACGGCAGTGCACAAGCACTCGCACTGATTGAATTTACCAAAGTGCAAGATCAAGTAGTTTTGGTGATTGCTAATGATATTGTGCATTTTAATCAATTGGTTAAATCGCTTAATTTTTATAACGATGACTTAGATATCCTCAAATTTGATAACTGGGAGGTCTTGGCTTTTGATCATTTTTCCCCACATCCGGATATCACCTCTAGCCGACTCAGTACGCTCGCCAAATTGCCAAGCCTAACCAAGGGCATTGTTATCACTACGCTGGAGTCTTTGTCTCAACAGCTATGTCCATTAGAATTTAGTCAAAAATACAGTTTTAGCCTGCAAACAGGTGATGTAATCGACACCCATAGCTTCGCTGAAAAATTACTAAAAATTGGTTATAACCGCGTCACTACAGTAATGGAGCATGGTGAGTTTAGTGTTAAAGGCTCACTGATTGATTTGTACCCAATGGGGACAAAGTCCCCTTATCGACTTGATTTGTTCGATCAAGAAATCGACTCTATTCGTACTTTTGATACCTCGACACAGCGATCAGTCGATGTAACCAACGCCCTTTCCTTATTGCCAGCCAGAGAGTTCGCAACCGATGCGCAAAGCCTTAAGATTTTTAAACAAAACTATTTAAGTGTTTTTAATCGCTCGGATGACTTTATCTATACTGAAGTCAGTGAATCACGCCTCCCTGGTGGTATTGAGTTCTATTCATCCTTATTTTTTACCCAGACCAACACCTTATTTGATTATTTAGCAGACAACACTATTGTTGCGCATTATCAAGGCTTTAGTGATTTAGCCGATACAACCTTCGCTGAAATTCAGGATAGACATCAGCAAGCCAGTCATAATTTAGATAGACCGCCGTTGCCACTTCAGCAAGTATTTTTAAGCAAAGAACAATTGTTTAGCCAAATTAAGCAACGACAACAGCTGGTCATTGGCACTTCAAAATTAGAAGAAAAATCGGGCAAACTGAACTTTGCTAGCAAGCTGTTACCGCCTTTAAATATTGACGCTCAAGCCAAGCATCCACTGGCCAAATTTTTAAATTTCAATAAAAAATTCAACGGCAAGATACTCATTGTTTGTGAATCAGAAGGTCGGCAAAGTGTACTGACTGACTTGCTCAATAATCATGATTTGGCGCCAATTAACATTGATCATTGGCAAGCATTCACACAGGGTGAGAAAACACTCTACATTACCAATGCCGATCTTAGTGATGGCTTGCTCACAAAAGATATTGCTGTTATCACCGAGGTCAATTTATTTGGTGCAGATGTAGTCAAACAACAAAGACGTCGTCGCGCAAAACACAAAGATTTTGACGAGGCGATTAAATCCCTAGTAGAAATTCAAACTGGTGATCCGATTGTGCACGAGAGTTATGGTGTGGGCCGTTATCTGGGTTTAAAAACCCAAACTTTTGACGACTTAGCACAAGATTTCTTAATGCTAGAATACGCCAACGGCTCTAAGCTTATGGTGCCAATGACTTCGCTCAACTTAATTTCTCGTTATTCAGGCGCATCCCCAGACAGCGCACCTTTGCACAAACTTGGCACCAACCAATGGACCAAAGCCAAGCAAAAAGCCCATGAAGCTTTGCACGATATTGCCGCTGAATTATTAGAAATTTACGCCAAGCGACAATCACAAACTGGCTTTGCTTTCCCAGAGCCAAGTGATGCCTATGCCTCTTTTGTGTCAAGCTTTCCATTTGAAGAAACCCCAGATCAACTCAAAACCATGGGTGAGGTTTTGGCTGATATGCAATCCAGACGACCAATGGATCGACTGGTGTGTGGTGATGTTGGCTTTGGTAAAACTGAAATCGCCATGCGCGCTGCATTTTTAGCAGTAGAGTCTGGCAAACAAGTGGCAATATTGGTGCCCACCACACTCTTAGCTAATCAACACTTACAATCATTCAAAGATCGCTTTATCAATTACCCCATTGAGATTGCTGCACTCTCACGATTTCAAACACCTAAAGAGCAAACAAAAATTAAGCAACAATTACTCGATGGCAAAATCGATATTGTAATCGGCACACACAAGCTTATTCAAGGCAGTATTAAATACCAAGATTTAGGCTTGGTTATTATTGATGAAGAGCATCGATTTGGTGTTAAACAAAAAGAAACTTTGAAGAAGATTCGTGGGCAAAGTGATATCCTTACTATGACTGCTACGCCAATTCCACGCACATTAAACATGGCGCTTGGATCACTCAGAGAGTTGTCTATCATCGCCACGCCACCGCAAGGGCGCAGTGCAATCCAAACCTTTGTTAATGAATGGAATGATGACACCATTAAAGAAGCTTGCTCTCGAGAACTGCATCGTGGCGGTCAAATATTTGTACTACACAATGACATCGATTCGATCGACAACATGGCAGAAAATCTAAAAACCTTAATGCCAAATATTCATGTACGCATCGCTCACGGGCAAATGCCAAGTAGAGAACTAGAACGCATCATGAGTGATTTTTACCATGGTCGTTTTCAAATCTTGGTGTGCACCACCATTATCGAAACTGGTATTGACATCCCTAATGCCAACACCATTATTATTAATAATGCGCAAAACTTTGGTCTCGCGCAACTACACCAGCTGCGCGGGCGCGTGGGTCGATCACACCATCGAGCGTATGCTTATTTGGTAATCAAATCACACCAATCACTCAGTGCCAATGCTAAAAAACGCCTAGATGCTATTGAATCTTTAGAAGAGCTTGGCGCAGGCTTTATGTTGGCTAATCATGATTTGGAAATCCGCGGTGCGGGCGATTTACTTGGTGATAACCAATCAGGAAAAATTAGTGAGATTGGTTTTAATTTGTATCATGATTTACTCAAGCGTACTATTGATGCGATGCGCGCCGGCAAAAAAATCAACCTCGATGATCCCATCAACCATGAAATTGAGATTGATACAGGCCTTGCCTGTATCATTCCTGAAACTTATCTTGGTGATGTACACGAGCGCTTAGTCTTATATAAGCGTATTGCCAATGCCAAAAATAATGACGAATTAAAAGACTTACAAATCGAGATGATTGATCGTTTTGGCTTGTTGCTAGGTTCAACCAAAAACTTATTTGCTGCCACACGGCTCAAACTTTTTTCGGAAAAAATCGGAATTGATAAAATTTCAATCTACGATGACAAAACACACCTTACTTTTGGCAAGAAAACCACGGTTGAACCCATTAAAATCATCAATCTAATCCAAAAACAGCCTCAAACTTACCAATTAAAAGGGCAAAATCAACTTATTTACAATGAGACCATGCCTGAAGACATTAGGCGAATCGAGTTAGTAGAAAATTTACTAAAAAACCTAAATTAGCTTATTTTTAACTAATAATGGTGTAAAAATCTTAATGGCGACATAAATAAAGACAATACCGCCAATAATGTCACCCAATAGATAAGACTGAACAAAAGCAACAGGATTGCTAATAACTGCTTCGTTGATTGGGTAGATGAAAAATTTTGTCAAGGTGCTAATCAGTGAGGTCAAAATAACTAAAAATACAACGTGAGCAAAGTTAATTTTTCCAGAATCAAAAAAGTCCGATAAATGAAAAGCCCTCATCATCACAATGGCAACAATCGGTGCTAAGCTAGTAATCAATCTCCCCATCCAACTATAAACAGAAACTGCATCAAAAGAGCCTTTTAAAATAATGGTCGCTAACGCAAATCCTAAAAAAACACCAAAAAATGTTTTAAAGCCAAATAATAAATACGACAGTATGCTAGCACCAATCGGCAGCCATAAGTAATTACCAATGGATAAATCCGTGTAATCAAATGGCGCGATAACCATTCTGGCAATAAATACAGTTAAAAAAGCAACCAAATTATGTTGAATAAACTGCATCAGATACTAAAGACATTAACGTGCATTTATTCTAAGTTGTAAAGCAATGCTGTGTGGAAGGAGTAATGAAAAAACTAATGAATTTTTACTTGTTATAACTCAATAACATTGAGCGCTTATCAGCGCTTGATTGATTAGCGCTAATCATTTTTTCAGCAAGTAACGTGCCAACCGCTCTCTTGATGGTTGATAAAGAATATTTTAAAAAATACTGGTGTTTGGTAATGGCAGTAATGTTAGCGTCTTTCGTGTGTATAACAAACTCTAATACTGCTCTTTCAACTTCGGATAATTTATCAAAACCCAATTCACGCTCATACGCATCCAGTGATTTTCTAAGTTCAAATAATTTTTCTAAAGTTCCCATTTTCAACACCCAGTAAGAATTTAATAACAAATTCTATTATAACTTTAAATTCACTCTATTTTCTAAAAACAAACCAAATGCTTTCAATAAGGCAACAACAAAAGCGATTGTATTACCTTCAACGAGTTTTATTATGGAAAGATTTTTAACTATTCAAACAAAAAGATAAAAAGAATTCGCGTTTGTCTTTGTTTGATTGTTCTGATCGAATTACTCTTGACGAGAGTAATTTAGACACTACTCTGTTGATGGTTGATAATGAATAACCTTGGAAGTAAGAATGTTTCAATATATTTGAGATGGTGGTTTTCTTTTGATTAACAATGAATTCCAAAACACTGCGTTCAATGTCAGAATAGTCGTTAATGCCAAGTGCAGTCTCATATTCATGTAACGCTTCTCTCAGTTTAAACAATCGATCTAATGCTTCCATAATTACAATCCAAACTAATTTAATCAAAAACCATTATACAACATAGTATTGTGATAAACATACATCAAAAAAACATACATAAAGAACAATCATGCTATAATCAGTGTCAATCTTAGTGTGCTCAATCCAAGTTTTTCTTTTATTTCCTCAATAGAAGTTACCACACACCAAGATTTTTCAATACAAAAAACAACTTATAGGAAATACTATGAACAAATCAGAATTAATCGATGCAATTGCATCAGCAGCAAACCTTTCAAAAGCAGATGCAGGTAGAGCATTAAATGCAACCACAGGTGCTATTACTAACGCAATGGCAAAAGGCGATGGCGTACAACTAACTGGCTTTGGTAGTTTTGTGGTTAGAGATCGTGCAGCACGCATGGGTCGTAACCCACAAACCGGTGCCACCATTCAAATTAAAGCTTCTAAAGTAGCGGCATTTAAAGCGGGTAAAGCTTTAAAAGAAGCGGTTAACTAAAGTAATATTCTTCTTAATAAAAAAGCGCCAATTGGTGCTTTTTTATTGTCTTAAGTAATACCAACCTAAAACAAAGATTCGCCATAGCTTTGCTGATACAACTGCTCGATTTTTTCCAAATCAAACTGATGATTCTGCGTGCCCAAATGCGCAATTTTAATTGCGCCTAATAATCCCGCCAACTGCCCAGTGGTTTTCCAGCTCATATCATTCATTAACCCATACAACAAACCTGCACGATAGGCATCACCACAACCAGTGGGATCTTGAGTAGAATCTGCTTTTGCAGGTGCAACGTTAATCACTTTACCGTTGGTATGGATTTCAGAGCCCTCGCCGCCTTTAGTAATAATAAACGCTTCAACTTTAGCGGCGATATCCTCTAAATCCAGTCCGGTCTTGTCTTGTAACATTTGTGATTCGTAATCATTAACAGCAACAAAGGTTGCCTGCTCAATAAAGGTAATCAATTCCTCTCCTGAGAACATAGGCATCCCTTGCCCCGGATCGAAGATGAATGGGATGTTCGCTTCATAAAACTGCTGTGCGTGTTCAATCATTCCATCGCGCCCGTCGGGAGAGACAATACCAATGTCAGCATTACTCACATCGGATACTTTATTTTGATGCGACTCACTCATTGCTCCGGGATGGAAGGCTGTAATTTGATTGTCGTCCATGTCAGTAGTAATGAACGCCTGACCGGTGTAAGAATTTTCAATCACTTTCACGTGCGTAGTATTCATGTGATGTTGTTCCATCCAACTAAGGTATGGTGCAAAATCCTCTCCCACAGTCGCCATAGGTATTGAACTAGCGCCCAATAAATGCAAATTATAAGCGATATTACCCGCACAACCGCCAAACTCTTTGCGCATCGTTGGCACTAAAAATGACACATTGAGCATGTGCACTTTATCTGGCAAGATATGGTTTTTAAAATGATCGTGAAAGACCATGATTGAATCAAAGGCGTACGAACCACAAATCAAAGCTGTTTTTGACATTTTATTTTCTCCTAGTTTAATCCGACTGTCTTAATTTTTTTGGTACAGAAAAGTGCACATCTTCTTCTACGCCACTGACTTCAACAATCTCAGTAGCGCCTTTATCACGTAAATAACTAATCACCTCTTGTACCAATACTTCTGGCGCTGAAGCACCAGCCGTTACCCCTACAATATCAACACCGTCAATCCACTTCACGTCAATATCATTAATACCGTCAATCAAATAAGCGGGTTTGTGCATTTTCTTAGCAATTTCTTTGAGACGATTTGAATTTGATGAATTGCTAGAACCCAATACCAACAAGACATCGCAAGAGTTCATTAATGTTTTAACTGCGTCTTGTCGATTTTGCGTTGCGTAACAAATGTCGTCTTTTTTGGGAGCTTGAATATTGGGGAACTTTGTCTTTAAGGATTCTACAATTTTCTGAGTGTCGTCCACTGAAAGCGTGGTTTGCGTGGTATAAGAAACATCGTCCTGTGAAATATTTAAATTCTTAACATCAATCACTGTTTCTACCAGTTGTACCGTCTGGTCGCCACTAGATTGGCCCAGTGTCCCTTCTACTTCTGGATGTCCCTCGTGACCAATCAAGATAACTTTGTGCTTTTGCTTTTGCTTGCGTATCACTTCTTTATGTACTTTTGTCACCAAAGGGCAAGTCGCATCATAAATAATAGCGCCGATGTCTTGCGCCTGCTTTCGCACGGCTTGGGAAACGCCATGTGCACTAAAAATAACCACTTTTCCATGCGGCACTTCATCAATTTCTTCAACAAAAATGGCCCCCTTGGATTTTAGTTCATTAACAACAAACTTGTTGTGCACTACTTCGTGACGCACATAGATAGGAGCGCCGTGCAATTCCAATGCGCGCTCTACCATTTCAATCGCACGATCAACTCCGGCACAAAAACCACGCGGATTAGCCAGTAAAACTTTCATTTGATTTTTTCAAGTATTTCTACTTGAAACGAGACATCGCACCCTGCCAATGGGTGGTTAAAATTAACAGTAACGTCATCACCATCAATCTTATCAATACAGCCAACGTACAAATCACCCGTTGGTGTTTCAAATTCAACCGCAGCATCAGGCTCAATAACCATATCCGTTGGAAATTCTACTCGATCCATCATTTGAATTGCCTCATCATAACTTGGGCCAAATGCTTCGTTGTAATTTAATAAAAAGGTTTGTAACTTACCAACTTTAGCTTCCTCGATACAAGATTCCAAACAAGGGTCCAGTTGTCCATCACCAATTTCAAATTCAAAAGGTATATCGCCGGATTCATCGACCAAGGCACCATTAGCGTGATTAAGTTTATAAAGTAGCTTGTATTTAGCCATTATGCATCAAGGCGCTGAGCACTTGATGCACCTTATCGCGTAATTCTGATCGGTGCACAATCATATCAATCGCACCTTTTTCAAGCAAAAATTCACTGCGCTGAAAGCCATCTGGCAGTTTTTCACGCACCGTTTGTTCAACCACTCTCGGGCCCGCAAAACCAATTAATGCATTAGGTTCGGCAATGTGAATATCGCCTAACATAGCAAAACTAGCAGAAACACCGCCCATAGTAGGGTCGGTTAAAATTGAAATAAAAGGAACTTTTTTGTCTGCTAATAACTTCAGAGCCAATGATGTTTTAGACATTTGCATAAGTGAAAACAAGCCCTCTTGCATGCGCGCACCGCCCGATGCTGAAAAACAAATCAAAGGAGAATTGCTCGCCATACTTTCTTGAGCTGCACGGACAAATTTTTCACCCACTACGGAACCCATAGAGCCACCCATGAACTTAAAGTCAAACGCAGCCACTACAACTGGCATGCCATTCAGTGTGCCTTTTTTAACCACAAGTGCATCTTTTTCACCGGTATTTTTTTGTGCTTGCGAGTAACGATCTTTGTATTTTTTTTGATCTTTAAACTTAAGTGGGTCAACTGCCACTAGATTAGGGGCAATTTCTTCTTGCCCGTCAACATCTAAAAAACTTTCAAGCCTTACTCTGGCCGATATTCTCATGTGATGATCACAATTTGGACACACGTAAGTCAGCTTCTTTAACTCCTCCTCATACAGTGTGGACGAGCATTTAGGACATTTACTCCACAGACCTTCTGGAATATTCTTTTTTGCACCACTAGCAATTGAGGGTAGTATTTTCTCTAACCAACTCATAATAATCCTTTATTTTACAGCGGCTGATATTTCAGCCGATAATTCACCAACGCTTGCCAACATTTTATCCTTATCAAGTGAATATTGTTCAATAAATGAAACTAAAGATGAACCAACAATAACCGCATCGGCTGATTTAGAAACTGCTTTGGCCGTTTTAGCGTCTTTAATACCAAAACCAACACCCACTGGTAGATTAATAAATTGACGAATTCTAGCCATGTTGTTATTCACTGCATCAACATCAATATGGCCGGCGCCAGTCACCCCTTTAAGGGATACAAAATACACAAATCCTGAGGCCACATTAGCCAAAAATTCTAAACGATCGTTGGTTGTGGTGGGTGCTACAAGGAAGATAAAATCAATGTCTTTTTGATCTAAAAACTGCTTTAAATCGTGCGCTTCTTCAGGTGGCATATCAACCACTAGCACGCCATCTACACCATTAATACTTGCCGCATCGGCAAAAGATTGATAGCCGAATACTTCAATTGGATTGAGATAACCCATAAGCACAACAGCCGTTGTATCGTTAGTTTGTCTAAACCTTTTGACCAAATTGAGTACATCGTGCAAACTCACACCAGCCTTTACAGCACGCTCGTGCGATTTGGCAATGACTGGGCCATCGGCCATAGGGTCAGAAAATGGTACACCTAGTTCAATTACATCAGCACCACTACTAACCAAGGTTTGCATTAACTCAAAAGTATTGTCTAAACCACTATCACCGGCAGTAATAAACGGGATAAAGGCTTTTTGACCTTGAGGTAAATCAGAAAATACTTGAGCTAATCTTGACATAATTATTGACCACTAAACTCGTGCACACTGTCCACTAATACTTTCATGTTTTCTGGATCAACCTCTGGAGTAATGCCGTGACCCAAGTTAAACACATGTCCTGTATCTCCCTTAAATTGGTCTAAAACTTTTTTAACTTCCGCCCGAACGACCTCAGGTGTTGCATACATCACAGCAGGATCTAAGTTACCTTGAATAGCAACTTTATCGCCAATTTGCTGCTCAACCTCACCGAGTTCCACCGTCCAATCAATGCCCACACCATCACAACCGGTGTTTGCAATTTCATTCAAATGTTTTCCGCCATTTTTACTAAATAAAGTAATCGGCGTATTAGGGTGTTTTGCTTTAACACTATTAACGATTTTTTGCATGTAGCTTAATGAAAAATCCAAGTAATTAGATTTAGAAAGTACCCCGCCCCAAGTGTCAAATACCATTAAGCTATCCGCACCACTTAACACTTGTTGGTTCAAATAAGCAATAACGCTATCGGCCAACTTATCCAACAACAAGTGTAACATTTGTGGATCATTAAATAACATTCTTTTGGTTTTAGCAAAGGTTTTGCTACTACCACCTTCAATCATATAGGTGGCCAGTGTCCAAGGACTACCGCTAAAGCCAATCAGTGGTGCGCGCGTGCCTAGCGCTGTTTTAATCGTAGATACGGCATCAAATACATAAGTTAAGTCATTATTAACCTCTGATGGAATCGCCTCAATATCTGCCAACGTTTGAATAGGGCGCTCAAATTTTGGCCCTTCACCTTCGCTAAAATACAAGCCTAAGCCCATTGCATCAGGAATGGTTAAGATGTCAGAAAATAAAATCGCCGCATCAAGGTCGAATCGATCCATCGGCTGCATGGTTACTTCACAAGCAAGCTCGGGATTTTTACACAAACTCATAAAATCACCGGCCTTTTTTCGGGTTGCACGGTACTCAGGTAAGTATCGCCCTGCTTGGCGCATCACCCAGATTGGAGTGCGCGATATTGGTTTTTTTAACAGGGCATTAATGTAGTCAAACGACATGATTTTTTATATACAAAATGAATGTAACGATTATATCGGTATTTGGGTAATCAGCAGGCATAAAAAAAGCCACTCTCGTGGCTTTTTTTAAAAAATTTGTAATGCCTTATCGTTTAAACGAAGCATAGCGTGATTTAAACTTTTCAACGCGACCTGCGGTATCCATAATCTTTTGTTTGCCTGTATAAAAAGGATGGCAACTAGAACACACATCTAGATTCAAATCTTCTTTACCAATTGTTGAGCGTGTTTCAAAAGAATTGCCACATGAACATACTACTTTTACGGTGTCATAATTAGGATGAATGTCTGTTTTCATGTTTTTAACTTTAATGTATTTCTCAAAGAGGAGAGATTATATACTACTTCACTTACAGTATCTTCACTTTTTACTCCTTAATCGAGCTGCATTACCAATTACAATGAGTGAACTGATCGGCATTACAATAGCTGCAAACAACGGTGTCACCTTTGCCATCATTGCCAACGGTACCATTAAAGCGTTGTAAAACAAAGCAAAAGCAATATTTTGCTTAATGGTATTTTGTGTATTTTTTGACAGTGTAATCGCTTCAATAACAGGGGCTAAGGTATTTTTTAAAACCACTACATCAGCGCTGTCAACACTCACATCAGACCCAGAACCAATGGCGATACTGCTGTCAGATTGTACCAAAGCCGGTGCATCATTAATGCCATCACCCACCATCAATACCAATCCATCGGCTTGCAAAGTTTTGATGTGGTTAGCCTTGTCGCTTGGCAACACCTGTGCTTTGACATGTTTAATGCCTAAATGCTTAGCCACCGCTTGAGCAACTTGTTGGCTATCGCCACTAA
This sequence comes from Gammaproteobacteria bacterium, assembly GCA_029941485.1. Lineage (GTDB taxonomy): Bacteria > Pseudomonadota > Gammaproteobacteria > PS1 > Pseudothioglobaceae > SUP05. The sequence continues at coordinate 11,670 of JAPYOZ010000026.1, forward strand.
GCATAGTAACGGTTTTTCCCATTTGATGCAGTTCATTGATCACTGCCTTGGCGTCCGATTTCACTTCATCACTGAGCGACACAAAACCTAAAATCTCATCCTCATCAGCACACCAAATGCAAGTTTGTCCTTGTTTTTCTAGTGCATTCGCCTTATCAAATAGGGTGTTATCCTTATGTGCACTATGTTTCACAAGGTAATTTAAGTTGCCAATTCGATATGATTTTGAATCAATTTTTGCAAAGACACCTTCGCCGGGTGTGGTTTTAAATTCCTGAACTGATAAGTTGTTGTCAATACCAGCATAATCAACGATAGCTTTAGCCAAAGGATGTTCTGAATGTTTCTCAATGCTGACCATGATGTTTAAAAATTTAGTTCGATTAATCTTTGACTCTAACCCAGTTACTCTAAATTTACCCAAAGTAAGTGTGCCTGTTTTGTCAAATACCACGTGTTTAATCTTACTTAATACTTCTAAAGCATCGCCGTTCTTGATTAGTATTTTCATTTTTGCCGCCACACCACTAGCCACTGCAATACTCATCGGTGTGGCTAGGCCAAACGCGCAAGGACAGGTAATAATTAATACACTAGTAGCACTGAGAAGTGCCAAATCAAAACCTTGTGGATACCAATAAATAAAGGTAATGGTGGCTAATAATAGCGTTGTCCAAACAAAATAAGGAATAATCTTGTCAATGGTACAGACAATTTTGCTCTTATTCATCTTGGTGCTTTCTACCAAATCAACAATTTGACTGAGCGCTGTTTGCCGAGACAGTTTCGTAACTTCAATTTCAATACTACCGTGAGTATTTAGAGTGCCTGCAAAAACTTCATCACCTTTGTTTTTATTAACAGGCAAGGCCTCTCCACTAAGTAAAGACTCGTCAACTTCGGTACCTCCTGATAAAACCATACCATCTACAGCAATGCGCTCACCCGGCTTCAGTACAACAACATCGCCAACGGCAATAGCGCCAATGGGTTTCAGTTGTTCAGTATTGCCTGATTTAACCAGTGCAATTTTAGGTTGTAATTGTTGCAAACTACTGGAAGCGGATAAAGCCGATTTTTTACTAGAAGCCTCAAGATAACGACCAATCAAAATAACAAAAATAAAATTAACCACTGTGTCAAAATAAACTTCTCCTTTGGTGGAGAATCCAAATAACACATACACCGAATAAAAGTAAGTGCTCAGTGCGCCAATACTAATAGGCACATCCATGTTCATGAATCGATTCTTGACACCGATGTAAGCATTTTTTAAAAAAGGATAACCAGCATAGAACAAAGTGGGTGTAGCCAGTGCAAAACCTAACCATTGAAAATATTGATGATACTCACCACCACTAGCGCCCGTGTACATCGCCACTGAAATCCACAGTAAATTCATCATCGTAAAGGCTGAAAACCCAATACGATAAAGCATTTTCTTATTTTTTAGCTGTTGTTTAGACTCAGCAATATTTTGTTCATAAGGCATAGCTGCATAACCCAAATCAGCCAGTTTTTTCATAATGCTTGATAAATCAATTTGATCATCTACCCAACGTACTCTGATGCGCTTATCCGTTAAATTAGCACGCACCCAAACAACGCCTTCAAGTGAGCTAACGGCTCGCTCAATTAGCCAAACACAAGCAGCGCAATGAATAGTATCGCTAATCAAGTTCATGGTTTTTGTGCCCGAATCTGAAGCTTCTAAAAAAGGCCGTTGAAACACAGAGGAATCGTAAAACTCAAGCGGATACTCTAAATCAACAGCCGGCAACAACGAGGCGGTTTGTTGACTGTAAAAAGCACCCAATCCTGCCTCATGAATGGTTTGACAAACACTAGCACAGCCCGCACAACAAAAATCTTGCACACTGTCTTTGATTGTTATCTGGACTTTATTGCTATTTGTAACAGGCAATGAGCAATGGTAACAAGTATCATTCATACGGATCGATTTTATGGTATTTTTACACAAAGTTCTCTTATAATACTTAATCAACTAAAGCATCGAAAAATTTATGAAACGCTTAACATTACTTGGTTTATTTCTACTGATTAGTTCTTCCACTATTGCTGCCGAGCAAATTCGTCTTTATAAACAATATTTGGTTGGTACACCTAAAGCTTTTTTACAAAAAGCACACAAACTACAAGACTGCTCTGCCAAATACGAGAACGGCACTTTGTGTATGCAAAACCATTCTCTTTCGGGTGAAGAAACTGAAATTGCTTTTCGATTCGTAAACGATCGACTGGTATCCATTGTGTTAATGATGCCACTTGATAAAGTGAGCAAAATTAGAAAAATGTTTTACGTACTAAAAACACAATTTGATCTAGTGCTGATTGAAAACGGCAAAGAAAGATTGGACATTATAGAAATCAGTAGCAATACCTTTACAAAAAACGATTTCACCAAAACCATCGCTGATTTTGAAAATGAAGCCTACAAAAAACACAACATCAAATACACGTTTATCAGCAAAGACGAGTTTAAAATCCAATCGCGTAAATCACGCAATTTTGCAGAGGTCTTTAAAGGCGCGCCCATCAAAATGCGTGCTGCTACTTACAGCGTAGGCCGCAAAAACGGCAAAGTCATGGGCACCATTAGCTTTGTTGCGCCGGGTGTTACTCAAGCCTATCTTAATCAAAACCCTGTTGTTGAAGATTTTTAGGTAATTATCATGACTCAAATCCATGGCATTATTCTTGCGGCAGGCAAAGGCACGCGCATGAACTCAACCAAACCTAAAGTCTTACAAGTGCTATCAGATAAGACCTTGCTTGGGCATGTGCTAGCGCAAGCGCAACAACTGTGTTCACAAGTGCACGTGGTTTATGGCTTTGGTGGCGAGCAAGTAAAACAGACCATTAATGATGATTTAATTAACTGGGTCGAACAAGCCCAGCAACTCGGTACTGGCCACGCCGTGGCACAAGCCATGCCCCATATTAATGATGATTCAATTTCACTGGTTTTGTATGGCGATGTACCACTAATTAAAAAATCAACATTGGATGATTTGATCAAGCAAGCACAAAAGGGTGGAGTTGCTCTGTTGTCAGTTGCGCTCGATAATCCAACCGGTTACGGTCGTATTATTCGTAATAGCGACAATCAAATCCAAGCCATTGTCGAACAAAAAGACGCCAATAGCGAACAACTCGC